>CAZKWG010000081.1:0-16143 GCA_964556105.1 uncultured Enterobacterales bacterium
CCGGCCGCCTCGAAGGCCAGCTCGCCGCCCTCGGGCGCCGCGTGGGGCGAGGGCGGCGTCGCGTCCAGGGTGGCGACATAGGCGGCGAGCGCGTCGAGCTCGACGCTGCGGCCCGCCTTCTCCGTCCCGAGCGTGTCCGAGCAGGCCGTCCAGTCCGCCTCCGAGAGGAAGCCCTCGCCCGCGAAGGGGCCGCGGATATCGTTCTCGAAGTCCTGGATCTCGTCGAAATTGGCCGTCCAGTGCAGCGGCCCCATGGCCGTGCCGGCTCGCCCCTCCAGGCTGGTCGTGTTGCGCAGCCCCTCGCCCCGGTCGGTGAAGTCCCAGGTCAGCCCGTCGTCGCGCCCGTCCGGATGGCAGTGGGCGCAGGCGATGTAGCCGGAGCGGGTGATGCGCACGTCGGCGGCGTCGTGGAAGATCTGCTTCCCCTGCAGGACCTCGTCGGCGAGGGGCTCCACGGTCAGGGTGGGCGCCTCCCAGAGCGGCTCGGGCTCGGTGGACAGGTCGGAGACGTCGTAGGCGCGCACGACGCGGTCCAGCCAGGCGTAGACGTAGAGCGTGTCGCCCTCGACCAGCAGGCCGGTGGGGTAGGCGCCCACGTCGCGCAGCGTCCCGGCGATGGAGCGCGTGCTCGCCTCGAGGGCCGTGACGCGCCCCAGGCCGGGGTCGAGGACGAAGAGCCGCCCCTCCGCCGGCGCCACGGCCAGCGCGCGCCCGCTCTCGTCGAGCTGCTTGCGCTCCGCGACGACCTCCTCGCCGGTCGCGGCGTCCACGAAGCCGATGACCGCGCGCAGGGCGCTCTGGTGGTCCAGAGAGACGCCGCTGCGGTAGTCGCCGCGCAGGATGTTCGCGTGCAGGAAGGGCAGGATCAGGGTCGCGCCATCGGCGCTGGGCACCACCTCCTCCAGCAGGTTCGGCACGCCGCCGGTGGTGGTGTCGCTGTCGCCGCGCGTGTCCGGGGCGAGGGTCCAGGTCTTCGCCGCCTCGCCCTCCACCACGTAGAGCTGCGCCCCCTCCTCGGTCGAGCGCCAGCGGGTGGCGACCACCCGATCATCAGCCAGCAAGGCCACGCCGCGCGGATCGGGCCCGACGTCGATGGTCGTGAGCGCCTCGCCGTCCCAGCGCGCGAGCGCGCCCGTGCCTTGCAGGCTCACCCAGAACACGCCGTCGCGCCCGGCCACGCCGTAGGGGCGGCTGCCCTGGGGCAGGTCGATCTGCTCGAAGATCTCGAGGCCTGCTGCGTCATAGATCCAGAGGGCGTCCGCGCGCTCGCAGGCAACGGCGACGCGGGCGCCGTCGAAGGCCAGCGTGCGCGGCCCCTGGCAGCTCGGCAGCTCCGTCAGGGTCTGGTCGTCGAGGTCGATCACGCCCAGGCTGTCGGCCTCGGGGTTCACCACCCAGAGTCGCCCCTCGGCCAGCGTCATCGTGCGCGACCAGACGGGGGCCGTGTCCGTGGCCGGCGCGCTCACGGTGATCACGGCGGTGTCGGAGGCCCAGCCGCCGTTCTCGCCCGTCACCGTCAGCACGGCGGCGTAGGTGCCGGGGGCGCTCCAGGCGTGGGTGACGGTGGCGCCGCTCTGCTGCTCGCCGTCCCCGAAGTCCCAGGTGAACGCCACGCCTTCGCTCGCGCCGCCGTCCAGGGTGAGCGCCTGGCCCACGGTCGCCGACTGGTCCGGCCCGGCGTCGGCGAGGGCGGAGGCGAGCGCGCTCTGCCCGCTCTCTCCGGTCTCGGCGCCCTTGTCCGCGCCCGCGCAGGCGAGCAGCCAGAGGATCATGGGTCCACCGTGCGGAAGCGGACGGTCACGGTCTCGGCCAGGGTGTTGCCGTTCAGGTCCGCCGCGCCGCCGGCCAGCACCTCGAAGGTGTAGGTCTGCCCGGCCAGGAGCCGCTCCTTCGGGCTGAAGGTGGCGATGTTCTCCTGGGCGCTCCCCCAGCCCGGCACGGCCCGCCCCTCCTCGTCGTACAGGCGCAGGCTGCCCGGCAGCACGGAGATCGGCTCGATGGGCTCGTTGAAGACCACGCCCAGGCGGCTCGTCAGGGCGAGGCCGGTCTGGCCCTCATGGGGCTCGATCCGCGTCACCTCGGGCGGCGCGCCGTCGGGCTCGCGGGTCCAGGGGACGACGGTGCTGGCGATCCCGTCCTCGGCGTCGTCGTCTACGCTCAGCACGGCGACGTTGCCGTAGGGCGTCATCGTGTCCAGGTCTCCCGGCAGGTCGGCCTGGCCCACCATCGTGATGTCGCTCGGGTCGCGCACGTCATAGACCGAGGCGATGTTGCTCTCGCCCGTAAAAACGAAGCCCTCGTCGTAAAACACGTAGCCGCCGTTGCCGCTCGGGTTCAGGTAGTCGCCGGCATAGGTCGGGTTCGTCGGGTCGGTGATGTCCATCATCATCACGCCGCCGCCGCCCTCCTTGCGGGCGAAGATGGCGTGCGGACCCGTCAGGTTGCCGTGGTAGGCCTCGAACGCCTCGCCGGTGCTGTCCAGCGCCGAGAAGCGCCCGCCGCCGATGGGCTGGATGGCCAGCGGGTCGGAGGCGTCGAGCAGCACGGCCTCGCGCTGCTCCGCGCCGGTCACCAGCATCAGGTTCCCCACCAGAAAGACGCCGCCAGCGCGCAGCGCGGGCTCGATGGGCGTCGTGCCGAGGTGGACCGGGGCGGTCGGATCGCTGGTGTCGAAGACCATGATCCCGTTGTCGGCGGCGGCGGCGAACAGGTAGGGGTGCTGCCAGAAGACGCTCAGGACCACCCGCGCGTAGGCGTCCGGGTAGATGACCTCGTCGACCTGCAGGTAGGAGAGCATCGCGGGCGCGGTCTCGTCCGTGAGGTCCCAGAGGGTGATCCCGCGGCTGCCGGTCGCCGCCATGTAGTCGCCCGCATGCTCCTCCCCCTCCGGGATGTGCAGGAAGCCGAGCGAGTGGCTCTCGCGGATGTGGTCGTAGTAGCCCGAGCCCACCAGGACCGGATCGCAGGGGTCCGCCATGTCGAACAGCGAGATGCCGCCGCGGCTCCACTCCGGCACCCAGGGGAGGACGAGGTGCCCTCGATAGGGCATGACCAGGTTGTGGTGGAGCTGGTCTTCTTCGTCGTCCGTGCCGCCGGTCAGCGAGGCGCAGGCCGTCCACAGCTCGTCCTCCTCGAAGGCGACGGCGGGTCCGCCGCTCCCGCGCAGGCCAGGCAGCTCCGAGAGCTCGGGGAAGGCCCAGGCCGGCTCGCCCGGCGCAGGATCGGGCGCGCAGGCCAGGAGGAGGGCGACGAGAGGGTAGGTGAGGGCGCGGGAGGTGCTGCGGTGCATGGTATGGCAGGGCTAACCTGCCGGAGCGGCGAGCTGCGAGGGGGCGCGGACGCCGGTCGACGGAAGGGTGACAGAGGTCTGACGGTTGTCAGGGGTCTGTCGGGCTAAGTAGTTGAATTTATTGTGGAACGAATCCTGCATGGTGCCGATGCGACCCTCCACCCACCGGAGCTGCCCATGCATTTCATCTTCGTCTTCGCCCTCTACGCCGCCCTCCTCTACGATGTCGTGTCAGGGAGGACCTGCGAAGGCTGCGCGGACCGCTCCTTCGCCGAGCGGTACACGAAGCTGATGCCCAGGGACGAGCTCTGCTCGACCTCCTATCGCTACCGGTGGTGGTGTCCGGCGACCCAGCTCCCCACGCGGGCGATCGTCCAGCCCACCGAGCTGTCGAGCTACGTCGGGCTCTCCGCCCTGGTTCTGAAGGGAGAGCACCCTCGCGAGGCGCTCTTCGACCGGGCGGGGTTGAGCGTCCTGCACCTCGGCCCAGAGGGCGCGGCCATGGACCACATCAGCCTGCCGGAGCCCTCCTCCGCGTCCCGCGCTGACTGGGAGACGGCCTACAAGACGGCGACCGCAGCCTTGTCGTATCGCAGGTACGCGGTGTTGGTGCCCCCGACCCTCGAGGCGGCGATCCTCGCTGCGCGGGTGAGGCGCCCCCTCGCTCCCGTGACCTACGCAGACCTGGACGCCCGCTGGACCGCCGAGCGGCCGGCGCGCATGTGGGTGAGCGAAGACAAGGCCTGGGGGAGCGCCATCGTCGTCGTCGAGGAGCGCGAGCACGCCTGGGTGGTCTCGATCTACCCGAAGCGACCCGTGACGGCGGAGCCCCTGCCTTCGATGGCCTCGGCGGCGGCCCCGGTCCAGTGGCTGAAGTCCGAGCACCTCGAGCTGGAGCTCATCGGGGGCGACCGGTCCATCACCCTGCCGGACGAGTCGACCGTCCGCTAGCCTGCTAGCGCAGCGCGTCCAGCTTCCCGGCTTCCCAGTCCCAGGTCTGGTACCAGGCGTCCAGCAGCGGGCTGGCCTCGACCCTGGCGAAGCGGGGCTCGGCCTCGAGCCAGGCCACGACCGCCTCGCGCTCGCTCGGCGTGACCGAGCCCACCCCGGCGCGGGTGACGAAGAAGTTCCAGACCTCGCCGTAGCCGCCGCCGACGGCCAGCTCGTTGGCCTCGATGGCCTGCGCGATGAAGGCGTCGATGGCGTCCTCGCGCTCGATCTCCGACAGGCCGGCGGCGAGGGTGATGCGCAGCTCGAAGCCGAGCTCGCTGAACTCTCCGACGCGCAGCTTCTTCCGCAGTCTCTTCTTCATGGGGTCCTCCCGGTGGGGCGACCCCATAACGGGTCAGCCGCGGATGAGCCCGGGATCACGCCCGATGAGCTGGGCGGCCCAGCGCAGGGCGCCGATGGCGAAGACCTCGCGGCGGGTGGCGACGTGCTTGATCTCCAGGCGCTCGCCCGGCCCGGCCAGCCAGAGGGTGTGCTCGCCCACGGTGTCGCCCAGGCGCAGGCTGTGGGCGGGGATCTCCTGCCCGACGGCCTCGATCATCCGCTTCGCCGTGCCGCTGGGGGCGTCGCGCTTGGCGCTGTGGTGGGCCTCGACCAGGGAGATCTCCCAGCCGGGGAGGCGGGCGACGGCCTCGCGGATCAGATCGAGGAGCACGGGCACGCCGGCCGAGAAGTTCGCCACCACCGCCACCGGCGCCCGGGCCGCGTACGCCTGGAGGTCGGGCAGCTCGCCGGTCGTGCCCACCAGCAGCGGCTGGCCGGAGAGCCGAGGCAGCAGCCCGCGCAGCCCGTCTGGGGTGGAGACGTCGATCACCACGTCGCAGGCGGGGATCTCGCCGGAGCGCCCGATAGGCCCTGCGTAGCGCTCTCCCGCCTCGGCGACGATCAGGCGGCCCAGGCGTCCGCTGGCGCCGTGGACGGCGACGCGCATCAGCCGAGCCCCTCGAACATGGCGGCCGGCGGGACGCGGGTGGGCGCCAGGGGCAGCCGGAGCTCGTTCTCGCAGAGGCCCATGGCGGCCATCGCCGCCTTGCAGGGCACAGGGCTGGTCTCGGCGAAGAGGTAGCGCACCAGCGGGAAGAGCTGGTCATTGAGCGCGCGGGCCTGGGCGAGGTCACCCGAGCGCGCCGCTTCGAAGAGCTGCACCGTCATCGCCGGCGCCAGGTTGGAGATCACCGAGATCACGCCCGAGGCGCCGTAGCTGACCAGCGGCGCGAAGGTGAAGTCGTCGCCCGAGAGCACGGCGCCCGGGTTCTGCAGCATCAGCTCGACGCCATAGGCCACGTCGCCGGTGGCCTCCTTGACGCCGATGACGCCGGGGATGTGGCAGAGCTCGGCGAGCTGGCTCACCGGCAGGCGCTGCGCCGTGCGGCCCGGCACGTGGTAGAGCACGACAGGCAGGCCGGCGGCCTGGAGCGCCTCGACGTGGCCGCGAAGGCCGGCGGGCGTCGGCTTGTTGTAGTAGGGGAGCACCACCAGCCCGGCGTCGGCGCCCAGCGCGCGGGCCTGGGCGAGCGCGTCCACCGTCTTCTTCGTGCTGTTCGACCCGCAGCCGGCGATCACGGGCGCCCGACCGTGGGCGACCTCCACCGACGCTCGGATGAGCGCGGCCCACTCCTCCTCGCTGAGCGTCGGCGTCTCGCCGGTGGTCCCGCAGGGCACGAGGCCGGCGACGCCCGCGTCGAGCTGCCGCTCGCAGAGGGTCCGGAAGGTGTTGAGATCGACCTCACCGTCGCGAAACGGGGTGACCAGCGCGGTGAAGACGCCGCTCAGGGCGTCAGAGCGGAGCGCGGCGAGCGACATCGGCGATCCTCAGAATTTCGCGGTGCCCACGATGCGGACGCCGAAGGCCGGCTGATCGAAGTCTCCGCCGAGATCCGCGTCCTCGTAGGTGGTGAAGAGCTTGCCCGGCAGGAGCAGGCCAGCGGTCCCGTCCAGGGAGAAGAACTCGAAGGGCTGGTAGCGGACGTCCAGGTCGAACTCGGTGCCGTAGCCCAGCTCGGGGTCGTCCTCGGCGTCCTTGTCCACGCGCGCGGTGCGCGCCGCGAAGACCGAGACGCCCAGCTCCAGCTTGTCCTGGATCAGGATGCCCGCGGAGGGGCGCAGGAAGAGGGCGTTGCGGATGCCGTCGGAGGTCTGCATCGCCCCGTAGTTGCGCCCTTCGTTGCTGGCGTTGGGCGTGCCCGCCTCCAGGGTCGGCAGCGGCTCCTCGAAGAGCAGCAGGGTGCGGTTCCAGTCCGGGTCGAAGCTGAACGTGTGCAGCGTCGTGTCCGAGTCGTCCTCGTCGCCGCCGGCGAAGCCCGCGTCGAGCCCGAAGCGGTACTGGTTCAAGGGCACCTTCGCCGAGAGCACGCCCCCGAAGCTCGTGACGTTGATGTCGTTCTCGCCCGTGTCCAGGTCGCCGCCGCCGAAGACGCCGGCCAGCTCGAGCTCGACCTCCGCGGCGCCGAACTTGGAGTACGCCCAGATGTCGCCGATGAAGGCAGAGAACTTCGTGCCCTCGTCCGTGTTGTTCATCCAGCGGAAGGTGTTGTAGGTGCCGATGCCCACGCTCTCGGTCTCGTAGAGCACGCCGCCCACGACGCCGGAGAGATCGTCCCGCTGGTTGAGATAGCCCTCGAAGGGCAGCTCGTAGGCGCCGATCAGGTAGACCGGGCCCACCTTGCTGGTGATCTGAAGGCGGTCAGAGGTGTCGCCGTACTCCGAGAGCGGATCGTTGCCGGCGTTCCAGACCATGCCGGCGCCCCAGGCCACGGGCATGCGGCCGAAGCGGATGCGGCCGATCTCCGTGTCCAGCTCGCCCCAGGCGCGCGTGACCGCGATGTTCTGGGGCGTCGCCCCTCCCTCCTCGGTGGTCGGCGCCTGCACGGCCTGCGTCCAGGCGGTGGCCACGTCGTCTCCCGTCACCGGGTCGGTCGTGACCGCCTCGTCGCCCCAGCTCACGTAGGGCAGCAGGTCGAGCTGCGCGTGAATCGAGACGTTCTGGCTCATGTACCAGCCGGGCTCGAGGCGCAGCCGGTTGTCCCAGCCGAACGAGCTGCCCTCGGCGTAGGCGTTCGCGTCAGAGAGCGAGAGGGAGTCAAAGTAGCGGGCGCGGCTACGGAAGTGCCCGTCCCAGATGAGCTCGGTGGCGGACGCGGACGTCGGGGCGAGGAGCAGGAGGATCGCGGCGGTTCTACCCGACAGGAGGCGTCTCAAAGGGTGTGCCTGCGTGGAGAAGGGGATCCCGACCTAGCACGCGGGGATCCTGCACGTCAAGGAGATGCGGTTCCCGCGGCCCTCGGCGATGCGATATGCTGTATGTCCATGAGCGGAGGGTAAGGCGGATGCTTCACGTTCTGAAACGCATCTGGCGCGCGTGGAAGAGTTTCGCGCACGCGCTGGTCAAGGGCCAGTCCTGGATCCTCATGGCCATCGCCTACATCGTCGCCATCACGCCCGTCGCGCTCGGCTTCAAGCTGTTCAAGCCCGATCCGCTCGACGAGGCGGCGGCGGACCCGAAGCTGCCCACGTACGGGCGGCCGGTGCGCGCCCGTCTGCAGGACATCCGATCGGCGCAGCGCCCCTGGTAGCCTGTCCTCGCCCACGGCGAGGACGGGCCAGGACGGCGCCGGCTCGGCGTCTCAGATGACCGTGTAGATGAAGGGCAGGACCGGGGAGCTCTCGGCGAAGAGGATCAGACCCACCAGCACGGCCAGCACGAGGATGATCGGGGTCATCCACCACGCCTTGTTGTGGACGATGAAGTCGAGGAATTCGCGGGCGATGCCTCTACGCTCGTTCGGAATCATCTCAGACATGGCCGACTCCTGCCGCCGCACGGGGGACGTCTCTCTGGCCAGCTTACCACGCCTCGACGCGTGGCGGCAGCGCCCGAATCCAGAAGCGTGCGCCCAGCGCCGGCACCTCGACGAGCTGCCCGGGGCCGCTCCGCCAGTCGATGATCAGGCCTGCGGCGTCGGCGCCGGCATCAGCGGGCTCGAGCACCCCGTTCTCCAGCCCCTCGTGCTCCAGCCAGGGGCGCAGGTGCGCGATCCAGGGGAGGGTGGTCTGTGTCTCGCAGGGGGTCTCCGGCGCGTCGATCACGAGGATATCGGCCGGGTTGGCGCGCGCCGCCGCCGCCACCTCCGGCAGCCCGAAGTCGTCGGTCTGGGGAGGCCGCAGCCAGCGCTGCACGCAGCCGCGGGCCATCTCCTCGATCAGCACTGGCGGCGGGCGCTTCGTCAGCGAGCCCGCCACCAGGCCGGCGGTCGCCAGCCCGCCCCAGCCCGCCAGCTCGAGCAGGGGCCTGCGGGTGCTGGCCAGGGCCACGCCGAGGAGCGTGGCGGCCACCGGACCCAGCGGGGCGATCAGGCGCGGGTACTTCTTCGGCACGGCGGCGAGGAGCAGGAGCCCCAGCAGGAGCGTCGCCAGCGGCAGCGCGGCGCGCGCTCTGGGGAAGGTGAAGACGCCCAGGACCAGCGCGACCAGCAGGACGGGACCCAGCCCCGTCCAGGCCAGGGCCATCGGGTAGTAGGCGAGGTGCTGCGCCAGCGTGGCGCTCCCGTCCGCCGGGGCCGAGGCCGCCCCGTAGGCCAGCTGCGCGCCCAGGTGGGTCGCGTACCAGGGGCCCGCCACCGCGCCACCGACCAGCAGGGCCCCGATGGCCCGTCGGCGGAGCTTCCAGACGGCCCAGAGCGCCGGAACCAGCGCGTAGATCACGAAGGTCTGCTTCAAGAGCAGCCCCAGACCCAGCGCGAGCCCGAGCGCCGCGACGCGCCCCCGGGTTGGCTGCTCCACGGCCCGGAGCGTCGCGAGCAGGGTGAGCGCCGTCCATCCCGCCAGGGCGCCCTCCGGCATGAAGGCGCGCGCCAGCCCGTTGCCCTCGGGGAGGAGCAGCACGGACAGGAAGGCGCCAGAGAAGGCGATCCCCGCGCGCTCTCGCGCGACGAAGCGCGTCGCGATCCTCCCCGCGGCCCAGGCCCCGAGCAGGGCCCAGCCCAGGTTCAGCGCGCGCAAGGGCAGGCGGCCCGGCTGTCCTTCTCCGAGCAGCGTCCAGGGCAGGCTGAAGATCGCCGGGTAGAGCCCAGGGTATTCGCCGGTGTCCCCGTACCAGAGCCGCGCCAGCCAGCGCAGCGGCGCCCCCTCGCGCAGATCGAAGACGAAGAGGGCGGCGGTGCCGATGTGGCCGAGCGCGTCCCCGTCGGGCAGCCCACGATCCTGATGGAGCCAGGCGAGCGAGAGGGCGCCCCAGACCAGCGCGAGGGCCCCGCACAGCCAGCCGGCGCGCCCTGTGGATAACTCTCCTCGCGCTGTGGAGAGAGGGGTATTCCGTGCTGTTGAGAAGTCCCCTTCTCGCCTCGTAGTGTCAGCGTTCATCGGTTCGTTTGGTGTGCCTGGCGAGTTATCAATAGGCTTGCCCACATCTTGTCCACTGGGGACAGGATCAGACCTGCCCACTTCGTAGAAATATCGCCACGCCGATCAGGGCCAGAATGGGAAGCGCGATGCCCAGAATCGGCCGGCGGATGCTGGTCGCAGCCGCGGCGAGCGCGGGCCCAGAGACGGCGACCAGGGGGAGGAAATAGTGACTGGGATGGTGGTCGACCGTACAGAGGATCAGCGAGTACGCGCCGAAGCTGCCCAGCAGGAAAGCGGTTGCGCGCCGCTCCGGGCTGGGCGGCGCAAAGAGGCCGGCGAAGGCGAGGAGCGCCGCGCCGCCGCAGTAGCGGAGCAGGGTCGCGTAGAACTCCGGCACCCGCGGCAGGAGGGAGGACGGCTGGTAGTCGCCGTGCCAGTGCTCGGGGAAGGTCTCAAAATAGAGGATGAAGCCGACGTCTTCCATGTGGCCCCCGAGCAGCAGGGCCAGCCCGCCCGCCGCCGCCACCGCCGCGGAGACGCCGAGCCGCCGCAGCGCCTGCCAGGGGCGCACGCCCGTGAGCAGGGTCCAGGCGCCGAGCAGGATCAGCACCACCGGCCCGCCCGGATAGCGCAGGATCGCCGCAGCCACCCCCAGCCCGCCGAACCAGCCGGGCCGGTCGCCCGCCAGCGCCGCCGCGACCGCGATCAGCGCCCCCGCGTAGAGGCTGTCCGGGAAATTCGTGCTCCCCGGCTCGATCATCAGGAGCCCATGGCTCATCGTCATCGCCGCTGGCAGCGCCAGCGCCGCGCCGCGGGCGGCGGGCACGAGGACCCCCATCAGCCGGACGGCGCTCAGGCCCACCAGCAGGATCACCCCGAGGAAGAGCGTGTTCGCGCCTTGTAGATCCGGCAGGACCCACAGGGTCGCCAGCGCGAGGATCGGGCTCCAGCCAGGGGGCTGGTTGAGCGTGATCCACCGGTCGGCGAGCAGCTCCTCGGCCCAGACCTGGTTCTCCACCAGATTCAAGAGCTGGTAGTAGTGGACATAGCGCAGCTCGCCCGAGGCGTGCAGCGACCAGACGGCGTCTGTCCCTGGGAGCAGGTAGATCGTCGCCGCGGGCGAGTCCACCTCCAGTTTCAGCGCCTCGCCCGGGTCGAGGTCCAGGTCCACCATCATCCCCGCCACGCCGGCGCGCAGGTAGCGGCGCACGGGCCCCTCTTCCGGCACCTCGGTGACGGAGGCCTCCACGGCCACCTTCTGCGCCCCGACGGAGAGCGTGCTGCCGACAGGGCCACGGATGGCCAGGGCGACGCGCCCTCTCGCGCCGTCGGGGGCGAGGAGGGTCGGGCTGCGCGCGCTGGGCGTCAGGCGCCTCGCTCCGGCCTCCGGCCAGCCGACCAGCGCCTCGTCGCGCCAGCCCTCGCCTGGCAGGAGGTGCAGGGGCTCTCGACCCTCCGCGTCGGCGCCCGCCAGGTACCAGTGTCCGTCCAGCGGTCGGGCGAGGTCCCCGGCCTTCCAGACGCCGACCAGGATCACGGCCAGCGCGACCAGCGCGGCGGCCCGACGCTCCATCCGCGGGGTCGGTGTCGGCGGAGGCGCGCCGCGCGCGAGGACGAGGCCCGCGAGCCCCCAGCCCAGCGCCAGCCCGAGCTGCCCCCAGGCGGCCGCCCCCTCGCGCAGACCCACCTCGCGAACCAGCGCCACGTCGATCCAGGTGAAGCCCAGGGAGAGCCAGGCGGAGTCCAGCCCCAGTTGTAGTCGGCTCACGGGGCGCGCCCGCGCCAGCCATCGCGCCCAGCCCAGCCCTGGCGCCCAGAGCAGGCCGGGCAGGGCCAGGACCGCGATCAGCGCCCAGGGCCGCGCCGGGTCCGTCGCGGCTGAGGCAGAGAAGGGGAGGGCAGCCCCCCACTGCAGCAGCGCGAGCGCCGAGAGCAGCAGCGGGCCCAGCACCATCAGGGCCAGGGGCAGCGCGCCGCGCCTCACGCGAGCGTCACGGCGTACGGGCTGGTCTGGTCGTCCTCTGGCAGCCGGTCGGCCAGCGCGAGCACCAGCGCCGGCGCCTCGGCGTAGAGCGCGTGCGCCAGCCCCGGCTCGACCCGAGCGCGCACCCCGTCGAGCCGCACCCGCTCCCGCGCGCCGGTGCTCGGGTCCTCCACCACCAGCACGGCCACTCCGGAGACCGCCACGAACCACTCTCCACCACGCGCATGCCAGTGATGGCCGCGCGAGCTGCCTGGCCGCAGCTCGACCAGGTAGACCTCGCCTGGCACCGCCCCCGGCCAGAGCTTGGAGAGCGCGCCGCGGGCGTCCTCGTGGACCACCACTGGCTCTGTACGGATGAGGGGCATCGGCGCTCCTGGGGGAGAGGATACACCACGGCCCGGCCGGTCGGGCGCCAGCAGGCAGGCCCACACCATGCTATGGTCGGTTGTACCTGCCTCATGGAGCCATGATGACGCCGACGCTCCTCCTGACGCTGGCCTGTCGCGCCGGCGGCCCGTCTGTCCTCAGCGCGGCGGAGACGGGCGTCGTCCCGCAGAGCGCGTCCATCCAGGGGCGGGACGGCGGCCAGAGCGCCCTGCTCTTCGGGCGCTCCGTCTGGACCTTCGGCGACACCGTGCTGAACATGGCCGACGAGGACGGCCGCAACTGGCACCACAACTCCGTGTCCTGGAGCGAGGACCTCACCGCCTCGGACGGTCTGGACGGCTTCGTCGAGCCTGCGGACAGCGTGGGCGCTCCCGCCCATCTCATCGCGCCCACCGCCGAGGAGGAGGCGTTCAACGAGGCCCACTGGGACGATGGGGACTGCGAGGAGCCCTGCGGCGCGCGCTGGGCGGTCTGGCCGGGCAGCCCGGTCTGGGACGAGGCGCACCAGCGGGCGATCCTCTTCTACGGCCTCATCTACGCCGAGCCCGGTGACTTCAACTTCGAGGGCCGCGGCGCCTCCATCGCGATCTGGTCCGACCCGGAGGGCTCCCCCAGCCGACCCGAGATCGGCCGCGTCCCCGATCACCCCGACCTGCTCTGGGCTCAGGACGAGGGCGAGTGGGGGAACGCCTCGGCCATCGAGGGCGACCACCTCTACACCTTCTCCTGTCCTCAGGACGGCTTCGGGCGGCCCTGCGGCCTCGCGCGCGTCGCCCTCGACCGGCTGCTGGACCCCGAGGCGTGGCGCTTCTGGACCGGCGCGGGCTGGGGCGCGGCGATGGAGGAGGTCGAGCCGCTGTTCGACGGCGCCCCGATCATGTCCCTCTCCTACAACGCCTACCTGTCGCGGTGGCTGGTGATCTACTCGCCCTCGCTGAGCGCCGACATCGTCGCCCGCGCCGCGCCCGCGCTCACCGGTCCCTGGTCCAAGGAGACCGTGCTGTACACGCCCGATGGCGCGGACGAGGACCCCTACGACGCCGTCCACCACCCCGAGCTCTCCGAGGACGGCGGCCGGGTGGAGTACCTGAGCTGGTCGCGCAGCACCGGGGAGGGCTGGTTCGGCACGGAGTTCGCGTTGTTGCGGGTCGAATTCGAGTAGGTGTCCGAGTAGGTGTCAGGTTGATCTCATTTTGTTTTCTCCCGCCGGCCGCGATATACGCCACGAATGCCACGCACCCCGCGCATCGACATCCCCGGCGCCCGTCACCACGTCATGAACCGCACCGCTCGTCGCCGGGTGGTCTTCCGCGACCCGGCCGATCTCGCGCTCTTCCAGCGGCTGCTCAGCGAGCTCCCCGGTCGCTTCGCCGCCCGCGTCCACGGCTGGGCGCTGATGGGGAACCACTTTCACTTGATGTTGGAGACGCCACCCGGACGGCTACCCGCGGTGATGGCCTGGCTGGACGGTACGCTGGCGCGCACGACCAACGCGGCGCACGGCTGGGATGGACCGCTCTTTCGTGGCCGATATTTGAACCGCGAGGTGCTCGACGACGCCTACTGGCGGCACCTGCTGGCCTACCTGCACCTCAACCCCGTCCAGGCGCGCATGGCCGCTCACCCCGAGGCCACGACCTGGACCAGCCATCGCGCCTACATCGGGCTCGACCCGGCTCCCCCCTGGCTTCATCGCGAGGAGCTGCTCGCGCTCTACGGCTCGGAGGCCCAGCTCCGCGTGGCGCTCGACGACCTGGTCCGAGGGCGGACCCACCTCCCGCTTGAGCTGGACGAGGAGCACCTCTGGCGAGCGCCGAACACGGACGGGCGCGCTTTGGAGCGGGTGCCAGCGACGGTGAGCACGTTGTCCGCGGCGGAGGCGCTGCGGCAGGTGGCGGAGATCGCCGGGGTCCCGGAGGCGTCATTGCTGGTGGCGCGCCGCGGGCGGACGGGCAACGCGGCGAGGACGCTGGCCGCGTGGTGGTTGGGGCGGGCCGCGGCGCTGAGCCGGGCGCAGATCGCCGCGCAGCTCGGGATGAGCCCGCTCGCGGTGGCCGGCGCGGCGCACCGGGTGCGGACAGCGGAGGATGAGCTGGCGCGCTGGCGGGAGAGCCTGCTCGCGGCGTGGTGGGGGCCAGCGACGCTGGAGATCCCGATCGATCAAGTCGAGGAGTAACCGGCCAACTTCGAGAAAACAAAATGAGATCAACCAGGCACCTGCCGGAGCTTCAACAGCACCGGCGTCGCGATCAGCGCCACCGCTGAGCTGACCAGCAGCGCGGCTGGCGCCCCCTGGCGCTCCCAGAGCAGGCCGAGCAGGGTCCCGCCCGTCGCCGCGCCCAGGCCCTGGACGAGGTGGAAGACCCCGAACGCGGTCCCCCGCCGACCGGATGGCGCGGTGTCCGCGATCAACCCGGAGAACACGCCCTGGGTCATCCCGAGGTGCAGGCCCCACAGCGCCACGCCGACCAGCACGCCGGGCAGGCCCACCGGCAGGGCCAGCACGAGGTTCGCCATGATGAAGGCGCCGAAGCCCAGGCTGATCACCGCGCCGCGACCGACCCGGTCGGAGAGCCAGCCCGACGGCCAGGAGGAGAGGGCGTAGACCAGGCTCATCTCGGCGAGGAGCAGGGGCGTGCCGACGGTGCCCAGCCCCGCCTCGATGCCGCGCACCAGGAGCATGCTCTCGCCGTAGCGGGCGAAGGCCAGCGCGCCGACGACGGCGATCGCCGCCCAGAAGCGTCTCCCCAGACCGCCAGAGCCCGGCGCCGTGTCCACCTTCGCCGACCTGCTGCGCTTCTCGGGCTCGCGGACCCCGATCACCAGCAGCAGCACGGCGAATATCGCCGGCACCGCCGCCCAGCGCAGGACGGCGCGGACGTCGTCGTGGGTCGCCGCCATCAGCGCCGCGGCGATCACAGGCCCGCCGATGGCCCCGAGGTTGTCGAGGCTCTGGCGCAGCCCATAGGCGGCGCCGCGGATCTCGGGAGGCGTGACATCGGCGACGAGCGCGTCTCGGGGTGCGCCGCGCACCCCCTTGCCCAGTCGGTCGAGGAAGCGCGCCCCCAGCACCAGGCCCGCCGTGTCGGCGAGCGGAAAGAGCGGGCGGACCAGCGCGGAGAGGCCGTAGCCGGCGACGGCGACCCACTTGCGGTGGCCGAGCCGGTCGGAGAGCGACCCGGAGAAGACCTTGACCAGGCTGGCCGTGCCCTCGGCGATCCCGTCGATCAGGCCGACCATCGCGGGTCCGGCGCCCAGGGTGCCCATCAGGAAGGCGGGGAGGACGGCGTGCATCATCTCCGTGCCCATGTCCATGAACAGGCTCACCAGGCCGAGCACCAGCACAGGGCGGGGGATCCGCGCGGAAGAGGGGGCCTCGTTCACGCCATGTCCTCGGTGACCATCCAGTCCAGCGCGTCCTCGAGGCCCTCCTCCAGCGAGGGCTGGGCAATCTCGCCCCACAGCGCCCGCGCCGCGGCGTGATCGCCGTACAAGGCCTCGATCTCGCCGGCGCGTCGCGGCAGCGCGCCCATCTGGATCAGGGCTGGATCGGCGCCGGCCAGCCGGAAGACCAGCGCCACGACGTCGGCCACGCTGCGCCGCTCGCCGCCGCCCAGGTTTAGCACGCGCCCCAGCGCGCCGGGGTGAGCCCCAGCCGCGACGATGCCCTCGGCCAGGGCGTCGACGTGGTTCCACTCCCGCGACTGCGCGCCATCGGTCATCGGGAAGGGCGCGCTTGAGAGCGCGGCGCGGGAGGCGCTGGCGATCACGCTGCTCCGGTCTCCCGGCCCGTAGCCGCGGAAGGGTCGTACAACCGTGGCTTGTAGTCCGGCCGAGCGCGTCGCGGCGATCACCCAGGCCGTCGCCGCCGCCTTCAGCGCCGAGTAAGGAGAGACGGGCATGAGCGCGTCCGTCTCCCGAAAAGGGGCGGCGATGGTCCCATACTCCTCGCAGGTCCCCACCTGCACCAGCCGCGCCCTCGTCGCCAGGCAGGCCTGCGCCACCGCGACGGTCCCGTCCAGGATGCCCGGCCGCAGGCGCTCGTAGAGCTCCGGGTCTCGCCGCAGGTCGACCGGGCTGGCCAGGTGGAAGACCACCTGCGGTCGAAGGGCCGCGATCACGGCTGGAGCGTCGT
>CAZKWG010000082.1:0-16096 GCA_964556105.1 uncultured Enterobacterales bacterium
GGCGGACAATCGTGAGCCCAACGTGGTGTATCTGGTCCACGGCTTTGTATCCGGGACCTTCGACCTCGGACGGAGCGACGCCCGTATGATCGGTGAGACCTACGATGGCGCGGGCAGCTCCGTATCCAGCGCCGGAGATCTGGATCTGGATGGCGCCGACGACATCCTCGTGGGCGCCATCTTCGGCAGCGTCGATGGCCTGGAGTCTGGCGTCGTCTATATCGTGAACGGACCCGTGTCGGGCGATCTCCTGCTGAGCGACGCCGACGCCACGCTGGCCGGAGAGCACGAGAGCGACTGGGTAGGAGACGCGGTCGCGAACCCTGGCGATGTGAACGGGGATGGGTGGGAGGACGTCCTGGTCGGGGCGCACAATGTCGAAGGGCCGGACATTGAGAGCGGGCTGGGCGGATGCGCAGACACGGACACCGAGCAACCCTACGATCGCGGCGGAGGCGCGGGGCGAGCCTACCTGGTGTTGGGGCCGATTGATGCAGATCGTGGACTGTCCACCGCGGACGCAACCTGGACAGGCGAGGACGGCGGAGACTCCGCAGGGGATACCGTCACGGGCGCTGGCGACCAGGACGGCGACGGTCTGCCGGACCTGTTCATCGGCGCGCGAGGGAATTGCGAGGCTGGGGAACATGGTGGAGCGGCTTACGTCGTCTCTGGGGTGGACGCCGGCGATCTCTATCTCGTGGATGCTGATGCGAAGTTGATCGCCGAGAGTGCTGGGGATCGCGCCGGCGAGGCCATCGCCGGGGCCGGAGACATGAACGGGGACGGCTACACGGACCTCGTGGTCGGCGCACCCTATGCGAGTGGATCTGCTGGTATCCTACAGGGGTGTGCGTACCTTGTGCATGGGCCGGTATTCGGTCGAAAGAATCTCTCGACAGCCAATGCTATACTACACGGAGAGGATGTCTCCGATCGGGCCGGCTCCTCAGTGGCCTTAGCCGGGGATATCGACGAAGACGGTCTCGACGACATCCTCATCGGAGCAGCACATGAGAGTAGCGACGGAGACTTCGCGGGGGCCGCCTATCTCGTATCAGGGGCCCTCTCTGGATCGAACACGCTGAGCCAGGCTAGCGCAAAGTTTGCGGGCTCCGTTGCGAACGCTTCTGCTGGGGCAGCCGCTGCAGGCTCCGGTGACGTAGACGCCGACGGTCGCCTGGATCTGTTGATCGGTGCTCACTATGACAGCGACGGTGGTGACGAGGCCGGCGCCGCCTACCTCCTCCTCGGCAGCGGGCTGCTCTCTGAGGTCTCCGGTGGCCCATGATCGAACCGACCCCGATCTCCAGCCACACCGCCACCCTGGCGAGGGCCTGGGCTCTACCCTGGGGGCCCTGTGAGCGCGCGAGCCTCTGCTCAGATCCCGTCCGGATCCATCCCCAGCGCGCGCAGCTTCGCGGCCAGGGCCTCGGCGCGCCGCTCGGCCTCGTCTGCTCGGGTCTGCGCCTCGTCGGCCTTCGTCATCAGCTCGCCGAAGGTCAGGAAGCGTCGCCCGTCGGGTCGATAGACCTCCAGCTCCTCGCCGGTCTGGAAGCGGATGCCCAGGCACGGGCTGACCCAGCCGTCCATGGTCTCGATCTCCAGCAGGCGATGGTCGTTGCGGATCCACCCGGAGAGCACCGCCGTGTCGGGGTCGTAGACGTAGTATTCTTCGACCCCGTTGTGCTCATAGAACAGCAGCTTGCGGTACATCTCCGGCAGCGTGTTCCCCGGAGAGAGCACCTCGAAGACCACCTGAGGTGGAATTCCACCCTCGACCCACTGGCGGTAAGAGCCGCGGCGCCCTTTGGGGCGGCCGATGGCGACCAGGACATCGGGCGCCTGCCGGGTCTTGTTGTCGCCTTCGACCGGGTACCAGAGCAGGTCGCCGGCCACGAAGTCGGGCAGCAGGGCGTCCAGGTTCTCCTTCAGCGTGACGATCCACTGAAACTGCAAGGTGTTCTCGGCCATTCGCTGACCATCGCTGTCGGGGTAATGGACCTCAGCCGGCGGCTGGCCTCGGGCGCGCTGGGCTGCGTGCATGGGTGGACTCCTCAACTTCCAGCTTAACACGCGGTGTCGGAGCGTCGCCCGACCTCGTAGGCCCCACCGGCCCCTCGTCCGAGATGTTAAAGGCGTGGCGAGTACGCTACCCCCGCCCCGGGGCTCGCAGCAGGGACAGAGGACGATCATGACCGACCATCCTTCCGCACGACGCTCCCTCAGGCGGCGCACATGCTGACCGGGGCCGAGCTGTCGGCGCTCGCGGAGGACCTGGAGAGCTGGCACGTCGAGCGCAAAGAGAGCCTGTCCGACAAGAGCGCCATCGAAGAGGCGATCTGCGCGTTCTCGAACGATCTGCCCGGGTCCGGGAAGCCAGGCGTCCTGCTCATCGGCGTGAGGGACCGGGATGGTGCGCCGTCTGGCCTCGCCATCACCGACGCGCTGCTGTTGACGCTCACCAACATCCGAAGTGACGGTAACATCCTTCCCTTTCCGGTGATGAGCGTCTACATGACGACCTTCCAGGGCGCAGACATCGCCGTGGTGGAGGTGACGCCGTCTCATGAGCCGCCTGTGCGCCTGCGTGGCGTCGTGAGGGTGCGCGTCGGCCCGCGGAAGGGCATCGCGACCCGGGACGAGGAGCGCATCCTGACCGAGCGCCGCCGCGGCTGGGAGCACCCTTTCGACCAGCGGCCGGTCTCGGGCGCGACCCTGGACGATCTGGACCTGAACCTGTTCCAGCGCGAGTATCTGCCCTCGGCGGTGTCGCCCGACGTGCTGCGCGAGAACGGGCGCAGCGTGCCCGAGCAGCTCGCGGCTCTGCATCTCGCCAGCCCGGATGGGGTGCCCAACGTCACAGGCGTCCTGTTGCTGGGCCATGACCCGACGACCTGGGTGAAGGGGGCCTACGTTCAGTTCCTGAGGGTGGACGGTGTGGACCTGACGGATCCCATCGTCGACCGCAAGGAGCTGTCGGGACCGCTGCCTGGGATTCTGCGGCGAATGGACGACATCACCGCTGCGCACATTCGCGTGTCGACGATCGTCACGGGTAGATCCGTCGAGACGCGCGCTGCGGATTACCCGATGTCTGCGATGCAGCAGCTCCTGCGCAACGCCGTGATCCACCGCAACTACGAGACGAGCAACGCGCCCGTTCAGTGGTACTGGTTCAACGATCGTATCGAGATTCACAACCCGGGTGGCCTGTTCGGGCGCGCCACGCCGGAGAACTTCGGTCGGCCTGGCGGGAACGACTACCGAAACCCGGCGATCGCGTCGGCGCTTCACCACATGGGCTTCGTGCAGCGCTTCGGGTTGGGCATCCCGCTGGCGCGCAAGGAGTGCCTCGCCAACGGGAACCCGGCGCCTGAGTTCACATTCGGGCCTTCGTCGCTGGCGGTGACCGTGCGGGTGCGCCAATGAAGAAGATCGCGTTCTTCAATAACAAAGACGGCGTTGGAAAGACGACCCTCGTGTATCACCTCGCGCACATGATGGCCGGCATGGGTCGGAGCGTGCTGATGGTCGACCTCGACCCCCAGTCGAACCTCACGGCGATGTGCCTGTCTGAGCAGCGTCTGGAGACGCTGTGGCCCGACACTGCGGACCACCCTGAGACGGTGCTGGGTTGTGTCCGGCCGACTCTACGGGGCGTCGGCGATATCGGCGAGCCGCACGCTGAGGAGATCGCCGACCGGCTGTCGCTCGTCCCCGGCGACCTTGGCCTCTCCACCTTCGAGGACAAGCTGTCCGACAGCTGGTCGCGTGCGTTGGATCGCGACGAGGCCGCATACCGCGCGCTCTCTGCGTTTCATCGCCTCACGACATCGGCCGCGGACGCTCGGGGCGCCGATCTGGTGTTCATCGATGTAGGGCCAAATCTCGGCGCGATCAACCGGGCGGCGCTGCTCGCCGCGGATTACGTCATCACGCCGCTTGCCCCAGACCTCTTTTCAGCTCAGGGGCTTCGGAGCCTCGGGCCCACGCTCATCGACTGGCGACGGGGATGGGCCGACCGCCTGGATCGCAACCCAGCGCACGACCTGCCGCTCCCCAGGGGCAACATGGCCCCCCTTGGCTACATCGTGATGCAGGCGGGGATGAGGCTCTCGCGACCTGTCCGCGCCTATGAGCGCTGGGTCGGGCGCATGCCCGGCGAGTATCATGAGTCCATCCTGAAGGATGGAGGCCATCCGACGAGCACGGACCCCGATCCCTGGTGTCTGGGGTTGATGCGCCACTACCAGAGCCTCATGCCGCTGGCTCAGGACGCCCAGAAGCCCATGTTCCAGCTTCGCCCCGCGGACGGCGCCATCGGCGCCCACATGGACGCGGTGCAGCGCTGTCGAGAGGACTTCCTCAAGCTGTCGCGAGCGATCCTGAACCGGATGGATGAGCTGAGCGTACTGGGGAATCTGTCATGACCCCTACGGCTCCCCACCCCCCACGCCCAACGTGTGTACCCAGAAGTCCACGTCCACGCTCGACCGCGATCCCGTCGCGACGCGACCGTCCAACACAGGCTGCCCGCAGCTCTCGCCGGCCTCGTTGACCACGCCGTCGCCGTCGTTGTCCAGACAGGCCCAGACATAGATGACGGTGTTGGAGGGGACGGTCAGAGAATAGTCGTTGTCCGCCGCGATCTCGGCGCCCTCGTAGGTGACGACGTCGTGGGTGCGGCCGATGGCGTCGGGGTCGAAGCTGCTGTCGACGCGGTATTTCTGGGCGGTGACGTACAGCTTGGACGTGGAGGTGACCAGCGCCATGGTCAGATCGTCCAGGCGCACGACGCCGCCGTATTGGACGTCCGGGCGGGCGGTGGAGGTGGAGGCGCCCAGCGGGATGGTCAGCGTGTAGTCGTCGAGAGGCTCGGTGCCGATGGTGATGTTGGTCACCGACTCGCCGTCGGTGGAGTAGCCTCCCCAGGCGTCGGAGGGCTCGATGAGGCTGTTCAGGTTGGTGTCGCATGCGCCGAGCAGCTCGCTCTCGCCCATGCTCTTCGGCGCGTAGACCGAATACGTGCCAGCGGCGCCGTCGTCCCCGTCGGTGGGGACGAAGCTGTTGTAGCCGTAGGGGCCGTAGTCCGCGGTGTCGTAGACCAGGGCCATGCAGGTGCCGCCCGCCAGCGCCTCGCTGACGTCGGCGTCGCCCGAGATGAGGATCCAGTCGTCGGGGTTCCAGTAGCCGCCGCCGGGCGTGGAGAAGTCGTAGTAGGGCACGAGGATGGTGAGATCGATACCGGACAGGGTGGACTCGGGCACGACGGGCACGGCGGCGCCGTAGATCTCGCTCGGATCGTAGGGCGCGATGAGCCCGTCGCCCCAGTAGTCCAGGGCGGCGTAGACGTAGACCTCGGTCTCCTCGTCGAAGCCGAACTCCAGCTCGTAGTTGCTGCCCGTGGGCTCGGGGTCGGCCAGGATGTCGTTGGACCACCAGGTGGTCTCGCCGTCCTCATCCACGGTGTAGCCAGAGACAAAGACGGCTCCAAAGGGGAATTCGTCGAAGTACCACTCCTCCCAGTCCAGGATCTCGTAGGCGCCGCTCGCGTCGGTCGTGTACAGCTCGAAGTGGATCGTGCCGGTCAGCACGCCCGGGTCCACGATCTCCGGCAGCGCCTCGCCGGTCTCCTCGCTGTCCGAGGTCTCCTCCTCCTCTTCGGCGGAGTCCGAGTCCAGCGCGTCCACCGGCGGCGGGCCGGTGTCGTCCTTGCCGCCGGTCTCGAAGCCGTCCGCGGGGCAGCCGACCAGAACGACGAGGGAGGCGAAGAGAAGGCTGTGCGCGCGCATGAGGGCTCCCGAAGGTCGCATGATCCTACACCCAAACAGGTGTTCGGGATTCATCGCGCACTAGTCGAGTCTGTTTTCTTCGGAACTCGTCCAGCGAAGCGCCTCTTCAGCGCTCAGGGCCGTACCAAAGATCCAGTCGCAGAGCGGCAGGCTGATGTTGAAGTTGGCCCGCTGCATGAGGCGCGGATCGTGGTGCAGGGCGTGGTGTTGGCGGAGGCGGGCCAGCAGGGCGGAGCGGCCCAGCGCGCTGGTCGGAGCGAGGTGGTGGCTGAAGTGCAGGATCTCATAGAGCAGGTAGTAGGCCATCACCGCGCCGACGAAGAGCCAGCCGGCGTTGGCGCTGAACAGGGCGAAGACCAGCAGCGCGAGGGGGGTGGCGACGCCGCCCAGGAAGAAGATCTGCAGCACGGGCGGGAAGAGCACCATGTAGAAGTCGCGGCTGTCGGCGTAGTACATGGCATGCCGGGTGAAGAAGCGGTGGTGCTCTCCCGTGTGGCGCCTGTACACCCGCCCCAGGCCGCGGCGGCTGTGGTGCATCGGTCCCCGATGGCCGAGGTACTCGCCGAGGTTGGCGACGAGCAGGGTCAGCGGGACGGTGAGCCACTCCAGGCGTTGGACCTCCTGAAGCTGGTGGATGGACAGCGCGATGACGCTCAGGCAGAGCGTGGCGGTGAACGCGACGTGCAGCCAGCCGTTGTAGCGGCGGGGGAAACGCTCCAGCCGGGCCCTCTCCCGGAAGCGCGCGACCACCTCGGGGAGGGCGCTCATGGTCACGCCGCTCGCCGGGGTGGCTGGCTAGACATGCTAGCCTTCCGGATCGAGGCCGAGGGCGCGCAGCCGCTCGGCCAGCCGCTCGGCGCGGGCCTCGGCGGAGTCGGCGCGGGCCCGCTCGATCTCCGCCAGCTCGCGGCCGGTGAGCAGCAGCTCGCCGTCGGCGCGCTTGAAGCGCAGCCAGTTGCCGGGGAGAGACCAGTAGTCCGCCCAGGCGACGCCGAGGCGCAGGCCCAGCGCGCGGCAGTCCAGGTCGCCGTCCGGGCGCCGGGCCATGGGCAGGTAGCGGTCCTGGTCCAGGCGGTAGCCCTCGAAGCGCTCGTCGTGCGGGTCGTAGAGGTAGTACTCCGCCACCTTGAGGCCGGCGTAGATCTGCATCTTGCGGCCGCGATCTTCGCGCTCCGTGGACGCGCTGAGCAGCTCGATGACCACGTCCGGCGTGCGGCCGTTCTCCTGCCAGACCACCCAGCTCTTGCGCTCGCGATCCTCGATGGCGTTCAGGACCACGAAGAAGTCGGGCGCGCGGAAGTCGTTGTTGCGGGCTTGGAGCTCGCTGTAGTACAGCGCCATGTTGCCGCCGACGTAGATGTCGCGCCGGGGGCCGAGATGGATCACCAAGGTCTCAATCAACAGGTTCATCTGCCCGCGATGCTTCGGGCTCTCCATCGGCTCCCCGTCGTCATAGGGCAGCTCGTCCTGCCCAGGCGGCGGGACGGGCGCGTAAGGATCGAGCGCGTAGGCTTCCATGGGTCGAGAATAACACAGCCGACCCTCAGTGTCCGCCCAGGTAGGCCTCCCGAATCGAGGGGTCGTTGGCCAGCTCGGCGGCGGGCGCGCTCTTCTGCACTACGCCGGTCTCCAGCACCGTGGCGTGGTGGGCGACCTTGAGCGCGAGGTGGGCGTTCTGCTCCACCAGCAGCACGGTCATGCCGCCCGCGTTGATCGCGGCGATGGTCTCGAAGATGCCGGCGACGATGACGGGCGCCAGGCCCAGGCTGGGCTCGTCCAGGAGCAGCACCTTCGGCCGGGCCATCAGCGCGCGGGCGATGGCGAGCATCTGCTGCTCGCCGCCGGACAGCGTGCCGGAGGGCTGCTTCAGGCGCTCGCCCAGGCGCGGCCAGAGGCTGATCACCCAGTCCAGGTCGTGCCGGATGCCGGCCTTGTCGTCGCGGGTGTAGGCGCCGAGCAGGAGGTTCTCGTGGATGCTCAGCGCCGGGAAGACCTGGCGGCCCTCGGGGCTGTGCGACACGCCGCGCCGGACGATGTGGTGCGGCTCGAGCCCGCTGATCTCCTCGCCCTGAAGCTGGATGGAGCCGGAGCGTGGCTTGAGCAGGCCGCTGACCGCCCGCAGGAGGGTGGTCTTGCCCGCGCCGTTGGCCCCGAGCAGGGTGGTGACCTTGCCCTGGGCGACGGTCAGATCGACGTCCTTGAGCGCGTGAATCGGCCCATAGAAGACGTTGAGCGCGCGGATCTCGAGGGCGCTCATGCTCCCGCTCCCAGATAGGCTTCGATGACCTTGGGGTCGGCGCGGATCTCGGCGGGGGCGCCCTCGGCGATCTGCGCGCCGTGGTCGATGACGGTGATGCGCTCGCAGATGCCCATGACCACGGGCATGTGGTGCTCGATGAGCAGCACGCTCACGCCAAACGTGTCGCGCACCCAGCGGATGAGGTGCATCAGCTCGTTGGCCTCGCTCGGGTTCATGCCGGCGGCGGGCTCGTCGAGCAGGAGGAGCTGCGGCTTCGTCGCCAGCGCGCGGGCGATCTCCAGGCGGCGGCGCAGCCCGTAGGGGAGCTGATCGGCGCCCAGGCTGGCGGCGGCCAGCAGCCCGAAGGTGTCGAGCAGCTTCTCCGCCTGCTCGTGGATGGTCCGCTCGTCCCTGAGGTGGCGCGGCGCGCGCAGCACGCTCTCCAGGAGCGAGCTGCGGGTGTGGCGGGTGAACGCCACCTTGACGTTGTCCAGCACGGACATGCCGGGGAAGAGGCGGATGTTCTGGAAGGTGCGCCCCACGCCGCGGCTGGCGATGCGGTGCGGCGAGTCGCCGCAGATCGAGGTGCCGAGCAGGCGGATATCGCCCTCCGTCGGCTGGTAGATCCCCGTGATCAGGTTGAAGACCGTGGTCTTGCCCGCGCCGTTCGGGCCGATCAGCCCGTGCAGGGTGCCCTCGGGCAGGGCGAGGGTCAGCGCGCTCACCGCCTTGAGGCCGCCGAACTGGATGCCGACGCGGTCGAGGTGCAGGATGGGCGCGCTCACGGGGCCGCCCCGTTGCTGCGTTGCAGCATGCGTCGCAGCAGAGGGGCGAACAGGTCGCCGACCTCGCGCGTGCCCAGCAGCCCCTGCGGGCGGACGATCATCATCACCACGAGCAGGAGCGCGTAGATGAGCATCCGGTACTCCGCCACGGGGCGCAGCACCTCGGGCAGCGCCGTCAGGCCCGCCGCCGCCAGCATCGGCCCGGTCAGCGAGCCCGTCCCGCCCAGCACCACCATCGCGACCAGCTCGATGGAGCGGTCGTAGTTGAACTGGTTCGGCGAGATGCTGGCGTTCAGGAACGCGATGAGCCCGCCGGCGATCCCCGCCCAGAAGGCGCCGATCACGAAGGCCACCACCTTCACCCGCGTCGTGTCCACCCCGAGCGAGCGCACGGCGATCTCGTTGTCGCGCACCGCCATCATCGCCCGGCCATACGGGCTCTTGAGCAGGTTTCGCAAGAAGAACGCGCCCAGGACCAGCCAGGTGAAGGACCAGCCGAAGTTCGTCGCCTGCGGCAGCCCGATCATCCCCAGCGCCGCGCCGAGCGCGTCCGTGTTCTGGATGACGACGATGATGATCCCGTTGAAGCCGAGCGTGACCACCGCCAGGTAGTCGCCGGACAGGCGCAGGCTGGGCAGCCCGACCGCCAGCCCGCCGAGGGCCGCCACGCCGCCGCCGATCAGGGTGGCCAGCACAGGGGGCACGCCCAGGTGCAGCGCCAGGTAGCCGCTGGTGTAGGCGCCCAGCGCCATGAATCCGGCCTGCCCCAGCGAGAACTGGCCGGTGAAGCCCAGCACCAGGGCCAGCCCCGCGGCGGCCAGCATGTTGATGCCCATCCGCACGAGGATGCTGGTCAGGTACGGATCGGTCCAGGGGATCGCGAAGATCTCGATGGCCCAGACGGCCGCGAGCAGCGCGACCAGGACCGCGTAGCCGCGCAGGGCTCCGCGCATCAGACCTTCTCCACGGTCGCGCGCCCCATCAGCCCCGCCGGACGCACCAGCAGCACGACGATGAGGATGGTGAACGCGATGGCGTCCCGGTAGGTGCTGGCCAGGTAGCCGCTCACCATGGTCTCGGAGATGCCGAGCAGGAAGCCGCCCGCCACGGCGCCCGGGATGCTGCCGATGCCGCCCAGCACGGCCGCGACGAAGGCCTTGAGCCCGTAGTTTGCGCCCATGTCCGGCCGGATGACGTGCTTGTCCATCGCCACCAGGATCGCCGCGGCCGCCGCGAGCGCGCTGCCCAGCGCGAAGGTGAACGAGATGATCCGGTCCACCGGCACGCCCATCAGCGCCGCCGTCTCTCGGCTGTGGCTGACGGCGCGCATGGCGCGGCCGATCTGCGTGCGCTCCACCACCCAGGTCAGGCCGAGCATGAGCACCAGGGTGGTGCCCAGGGTCACCGCGTCGTTGCTGCGCAGCTTCACCCCGCCCACATCCCACTGGTTATCCGGGATCAGGCTGGGGAAGCTGTCGATGGCGCCGAACAGGTGCAGGCCCAGGTTCTGCAAGAACAGGGAGACCCCGATGGCGGTGATCAGCATGTTCAAGCGCGTGGACCGCCTCAGCGGGCGATAGGCGATCCGCTCGATCGCCATCCCCAACGCCGCGCAGATCGCGACCGCCCCCAGGCAGACGCCGAGGACCCCCAACACAGAAGGGTCGTCCACCACGCCCAGCCAGCGGGCCAGCAGCAACGCGATGAACGCGCCCATCATGTAGACCTCGCCGTGGGCGAAGTTGATGAGCTGCAAGGTCCCGTAGACCATGGTGTAGCCGAGCGCGATCAGCGCGTAGATCGCGCCGAGCGACAGGCCGTTGACCAGCTGTTGCAGGAAGACGGTCAAGGCGAGACGGACTCCACGAAGCGGTAGCCGTCCTTGAGCACCTCGACGACCACCGCCGGCTTCTGGGCGTTGCGGTTGGCGTCGATGGTGATGCTGCCGGTCACGCCGGGAAAGCTGGTGGTCTTCGCCAGGGCGTCGCGCACGGCCGCGCGGGCCGCCTTGCGCGTCTCCTCGGTCGCGGGCACGCTTGTGCGGTCACCGAGGGCCGCCGCCATCGCCGGGTCCTTGGCGACCTCGCCCAGCGCCGCGTAGAGCACCTTCGCCGAGTCGTAGCCCAGGGCGGCGAGCCCGTCGGGCTTGGCCTTGTACTTCGCCTCGTACTTCTTGATGAAGTCCTGGACGACGGGGTTCGGATCGTCGGTCGAGTAGTGGTTCGTGAAGTAG
Organism: uncultured Enterobacterales bacterium; assembly: GCA_964556105.1. GTDB lineage: Bacteria > Myxococcota_A > UBA796 > UBA796 > CAZKWG01 > CAZKWG01. Next base: position 11,053 of record CAZKWG010000082.1, read on the forward strand.
CTGCCGACGATCGCGTCGCCGCCGATCTCGACCAGCTTGCTGCTGTCCCAGCCGTCGCCGCCCAGCAGGGGGCCGGTGAAGCCGAGCTGCCGGGCCTGGCTGGCGATCTGGCCGACGTTCGTGTAGTAGCCAGGGATGAAGATCGCGTCGGGCTTCGCGTCTACGATCTTGGTGAGCTGCGCCTTGTAGTCCGTGTCCTTCTTGGTGTAGGCCTCGTCGGCCACCACCGTCCCGCCGAGCTGCGTGAACGTGTCCACGAAGAACTTCGCCAGGCCGATCGAGTAGTCGCTCTCGACGTCCTTGAAGATGGCGATCGTCTTGACCCCCTTCGTGTTGTAGGCGAACTTCGCCATCGCCTGACCCTGGAAGGGGTCGATGAAGCAGACGCGGAAGATGAAGTCGCCCTGCTCCGTCACCTTCGGGTTGGTGCTGGAGGGCGAGATCATCGGCACGCCGGCGTTCTGCGCCAGCGGCGCGGCCGTCAGCGACAGGGTGGACGCCACCTCGCCGAGCAGGGCCACCGGGCGGTCGCGGGAGAGGATCTTCTGCACGACCGTGCTGGTCTCTTCGGGCTTGCCCTGGTCGTCCTCCACCACCATCCGCACCGGCATCCCAGCGATGCCGCCCGCCTGGTTCTGCTCATCGGTGGCCAGCTCGATGCCGTTCTTCGTGGACAGCCCGAAGGTCGCCTCAGGGCCGGTCAGCGAGCCATACTGGCCGACCACGATCTCCTTGGGCGCGTCCGCGCCGCCGCCGGTGCAGCCGAGCAGCGTGGCGCCAGCGAGGAGGAGGGAACACAGAAGACTGGAGAGACGCATACGATGACTCCTGAGAGGCGCAGGCGAGCGCGCGACGCGCTGATTCTAAAGATTCCGCGCGGCCCGTCAAGCCCGGGTCTGCAGGAGACCGCCCGTCGGGAGCGCTGGATGGGGGACGAAGCCACGCCGCTCGTGTCCGGGATATGCCTCGCCGCGGAGCTCTGGAATGGACCGTGTGACGCTGCGGCGCCCTGACGACTGGCATCTTCACCTGCGCGACGGCGCGGCGCTGGCCGCCGTGCTGCCCGACACGGCGCGTCGCTTCGGGCGCGCCGTCGTGATGCCGAACCTTCGCCCCCCGGTCACCACGGTCGCCGCGGCGCGGGCCTACCGGCAGCGCGTGCTGGCCGCCCTCCCCGCCGGAGCGCGCTTCGAGCCGCTGATGACCCTCTACCTGACCGATCGCACGGCGCCCGAGGAGGTTCACGCGGCCCGTCAGAGCGGCTTCATCCACGGGATCAAGCTCTACCCGGCCGGGGCGACGACGAACGCGGACGCCGGCGTGACCGCGCTCTCGCGCTGCGAGGGCGCGCTCGAGGCCATGGCCGAGACCGGGATGCCCCTGCTGGTCCACGGGGAGGTCACCGATCCCGAGGTCGACGTCTTCGATCGGGAGGCGGTCTTCATCGATCGCGTGCTCGGCCCGCTCACGGCGCGTCTACCCCAGCTGCGCGTCGTCTTCGAGCACATCACGACCGAGGAGGCCGTCGCCTTCGTGCGCGCCTCCGGCCCTCAGTTGGGCGCCACGATCACCGCGCATCACCTGCTGATGAACCGCAACACGCTCTTTCAAGGCGGGATCCGGCCGCACCACTACTGCCTTCCCGTGCTGAAGCGCGAGCGCCACAGGCTGGCGCTGCTGGAGGCGGCGATCTCGGGCGATCCCCGGTTCTTCCTCGGGACGGACAGCGCGCCCCACCCGCGAACCCAGAAGGAGGCCGCCTGCGGCTGCGCGGGCATGTACACCGCGCATGCCGGGATTGAGCTCTACGCCGAGTGCTTCGACGGGGCCGGCGCGCTGGACCGCCTGGAGGGTTTCGCCAGCCTCGCCGGGCCGGCCTTCTACGGGCTCCAGCCCAACGCGGACACGATCACCCTGGAGCGGCGGTCCTGGCGTGTACCCGAGCGGCTGCCCCTGGGCGACGAGGAGCTCATCCCCCTGCGTGCGGGCGGCGAGATCCCCTGGTCGCTCGCCTGAGCGCAGCGCGCTGGGGCCAGGCGTCCGTCGTTCAGATCAGGCTTCAGGCTCTGCGGGCGTTCGGGCGCCAGTCCGGGTCCACGAGGGAGACGCTGAGCGGGCCCGGCTCGCGGTCGGGGACGACGCGGTAGCGGGAGAGATCGGTGATCCCCTCCTCGGCCAGCACGTCCTCGTCCAGCCAGGCGCGAAACGAGCAGGTCCGCGGATCGCGGGCCAGCAGCGCCACGGTCGCGTCGGCGAGGATCTCGGGCGTACGCCAGTCGGCCGCCTCGCCCAGCCCGAAGACCTCGGTGGCGGCGGTCTGGATGGCGGCCACCGGCCACAGCGCGTGGGCGGCGATCTGCGGCTCCTCGGCGTCGATGGCGGCGGCCAGCGCCGTCATGCCGATCTTCGAGGTCAGGTAGGGCGCCTTGCCCGGGGCGGCGGCGATGTTCACGGGCGGCGACATCATCAGGATGTGGCCGCCCCGCTCGCGCAGGTGCGGGATGGCGGCGCGGCTGGCCAGGAAGGCGGCGCGCACGTTGACGCCGAAGACCAGATCGAAGCGCTTCGTCGGCCACTCGGCCACCGGGGCCAGGAAGATCGCGCCCGCGTTGTTGATGAGCGCGTCCAGGCGCCCGAAATGGCGCACCGTCTCCGCCACCATCGCCTCGACCGCCGCCTCGTCGCGCACGTCGGTGGGGAGGACGAGCGCCTCGCGCCCCAGCGCGACGATCTGCGCCGCGACCTCGCCCAGGGTCCCCGGCAAGCGGGGGTGGGCCTCCACGGTCTTCGCCGCCAGCGCGACGTGGGCGCCCTCGCGCGCGCAGGCCAGGGCCACCGCCGCGCCGATGCCTCGGCTGGCGCCCGTGATGAGGATGACCTGATCCCGAAGCCGCATCTGCTCTCTCCTGCGCCCGCTTGCCCGCGCCCTCCAGCCGCCGACCTTTGAGCGGCTGAGCCCGACGGGTTAACCCGCCGTCGGTAGCCGGGCCCCCGCCCAGACGCTCCCCCTGAGGCCTGCCGTGTCGTTCTCCATCGCCGCCTTGATGATCTATGGGTTCGTCGCCTTCGTCGTGGTCGCCGCCTTCCGCCGGCTCGCCGACATTCGTACGCTGCCGCTGTGGGTGAAGCCGGCCCTGGTGCTCTGCGCCGTCGTGCCCGTGGCGGTCGGCTCGATGCTCCTGAACCCGGGCGAGCCCAAGGACGTCTCCCGGCTCGCCCGCCTGCACGACAAGGGCTCCGTCGATGTCCCGCCCAACCACGCCCTGCTCGTCCGCGGCGTGCTCTCCGACCTCGAGCTGCTCGACAACAAGAAGAGCGCCGAGGCGGGCAAGACGAACTACGCCTTCTCCATCACCGGCGAGGGCTGGAGCAAGACGGCCGCCGGCGAGATCCGCCGCAAGACGGACAGCGGCCCCAGCACGGTCTCGGTCGGCGGGGCCTCGCTGAAGGATCATGGGCGCGCTCGCGCCGCCTCGCTGGGGGAGGACCTGGAGCAGCGCTTCGAGGTGCCGGCGGGCGGCACGCTGTCGATGGAGATCACCAACTGGCAGGGGGCCGCGGTCGAGGCCATCCTGGTCGAGGTGGTGCCCGCCCCGCCGCCGCGCACCGCGCTCTGGATCGTCACCGGCGTCGCGGCCCTGCTTGGGCTGGTGGCCGAGGTGAAGTACCGCGCGGTGCAGCTCTCGGGCGACATGGCCTTTCTCTGCGCCTTCGCCGTGTTCCTCCCCGATCAGGTGACCCCCGCCTCCGGCTTTCAGGAGGCCGGGACCGCCGCGTTCGGCGCCGCGCTGCTCGGCTGGCTCGGGGTCGGCGGCCTCGCCTGGCTGATGTTGAAAGTGGGCGAGCGCAAAGAGGCAAAGCCGGGCAAGAGTTGAGGAATTCGCTTGCGGTGGCGCGTCTGACTGCGTATCGTGCCGCCAGAAAGGAAGACGCCCATGCTCGCCACGCCCAGACTCGCCACGATCGGTTTTCTGCTCTTCGCTGGACCTGCTCACGCGGTCGATCTGCTCGACTACTGGTATTACGACGAGTACGAGGAAGACGAGAGCATGGTCGGCGTCGACGGCTGGGTGACCGGCTACGACGAGGACCAGTGGTACGGCTACCTCTCGGACAGCTCCGGGAGCCGCTACGTCTACCCGACCACGGATCACAACACCGGGGACTCTCCGGGCGGCTTCGGGGACGGCGGCGCGGTAGACAACTGGTTCATCAACCGTGAGATTGAGGTCGAGGACGGCGTCATTCGCCTCCCCGTCTACACGCAGGACGATGACAGCATCGGGATTCTCTGCCGTCAGGACGGCTCGCAGAACTACTACCTCTTCTTGATGGTGGGAGAGGGCGCCTCGGCGCCCGTGGACGTGGGCGGGAACATCTCCGTCCTCCTCAAGATCGCCGATGGCGAGGCCACCGTGCTCGCCTCCGAGGAGGACACCTTCGTCGAAGACGCCCTGATGGGGGTCGAGCTCTCCTGTGACGACGACGTGATCCAGGCCAACGTCTGGGACACCTACGACGAGGGCTGGAGCCGCCCCGACTTCACCGTGCGCGCCTCGGACTCCGAGCCGCTCTCTGGCGGCTCCGCCGGCTTCTACAGCTACGACGCGGGCGGCTACGGCTCGGGCGAGAGCTACACCTTCTTCGGCGCCGTCGAGGTCCTGCAGGTAGACGAGGACGAGGACGGGGTCGCCGACGACGACGACAACTGCGAGGACGACGCCAACGCGGATCAGGCCGACAGCGATGATGACGGCGTCGGCGACGTCTGCGACGACAGCGGCGAGGGCGAAGGCGAGGGCGAAGGCGAGGGCGAGGGCGAGGGCGAGGGCGAGGGTGAGGGCGAGGGCGAGGGCGAGGGCGAGGGCAGAAAAAAAAAAGTCAAGACACAGCACAGAGTAGCACGTAGAGCAAATCATACAGCACAGCCAATGCAACAACGCGGACACGGACATACACACAACACACACGCGGCAAAAGTACAGCACGCGAATGAAAGCGCCACTAGGTACACAGAGCTCGGAGCACAACAAACGGGGGACAC
>CAZKWG010000083.1:0-16093 GCA_964556105.1 uncultured Enterobacterales bacterium
AGCTCGGGGGCTGACCTCAGGGCTGTGTGTCCCAGCGGGCCAGCAGACGCGCGGGCTCCCACCACTCGGCGTCAGAGCCCACGCCCCACTCCGCCTTCAGCAGGCGCCCGCCCTGCAGCACGAGGCTCCAGCCCTCGCCGGCGCAGTGCAGATCGGGGAGCATGTCGTGCAGCTCGTCGCGCGCGATCAGGAGGCGCGCGCCGAGCGCGTCCGTGAACAGGACGGCGTCGGCGCGGAAGACGGCGTCGCTGAAGGTCCAGCTCTCCGAGCCCCCGCGGACGAGGCCGCGGCCAGCCACGACCACCACGCGCCGCGCGCCGCGGTGAAGGAGCGTTGGATCCTGGCCATCCACGACCGCGCCGGGGAGGAGGGGCGAGGCCGACACCCGGCTCAGCCGCGCGCCGGAGGACGACGACGCCCGAGCGCGAGGGCCAGCGCCCCCAGGCCGAGCCAGGCGCTCGCCGTCGGGGCCGCGCTGCAGGCGCAGCCGCCCTTGGTGACGGTCTCGCCGTCGGGATCGGCGACGTCGGTGTCCTGGCCGCCCGTCTCGTCGCCGCCCGCCACCTCACCGCCCGTCTCGTCGCCGCCCGTGTCGCCGCCCGTGTCGCCGCTGTCAGGAGCGGCCTCGCCCGCGGCGAAGCTCAGCGTGAAGCTCAGCCGCTCATGGGCGCCCTCGGCGTTCAGATCGGCCACCCCGAGATTGGCGACCCCGACCATGATCTTCGTGGCGCCGCGCAGGTCCAGCTCAGCCTCGACCGGCGCGCCGTCCTCCCCGCGCGCGCGCAGCACCCGCGCCGGCGCGCCGTCCAGCCAGACGGCGGCCACGATGCCCCAGGCCACCTCGCCCTCGCCCACCACCGACAGGCGCAGGGGCGCGCTGGTGTCGCCGTCCACGGCGATCTCCCAGTAGGAGGTGCCGAGATCGTAGGGCGCATCGACCGGCGAGACCGAGCTCCCGACCAGCGTGGCCAGCGAGAGCTCACCCTCGGTCGCGACCTTGCCGCGCGGCCCCCAGGAGGCGCCCTCGGCGAAGTGGGCGCCGTCATCGTCGCCGCCGCCGAACATGCGCCACTCCGCCAGCCCCAGGTAGACGTCCCCCGCTGTCGGCGCAGCCTCCCCGCCGATCATGCCCAGCGCGTCCACGAAGTCGGGCTCCGCGGCGTTCTCGCCCTGCGCGAGATCCAGCCACAGCTGCAGCAGGGTGGTGCCGTCATAGCCGCCATAGACCTGCTCCAGGTAGAGCCCGGCGATGGCGCCCCCATACTCATAGTAGGAGTAGCTGTCGTACTCGACGATCTCGCGAGAGTAGCCATCGAAGAGCAGAGAGGCGAAGGGCAGGAGCTGGAAGCTGGGCACGTCGTTCCAGTACAGGTTGGAGTCTGGCAGCACCAGCTCCTCCATCGCCTCGGCCGTAGACTCCCAGGGGAAGAGCGTCGCCTCGACGCCGTCGATGCCATACTGCAACACATGGTTGAATTCGTGCACGACGAAGGTGGGCATGATGTCGTCGGAGAGATCGCGCGCGTTGTCGTCGAGCGCGACGAAGGAGGCGATGCTGTAGTAGCCGTCGTCCTCGACCACGTCGGCGCGGGGCCCCCAGGTCCAGGCGCCGCCGTAGGTGTCCTCGTTCGTCAGGTAGAAGTCGAGGGCGTCGCTGCCGCCCACCCCGGCGTCCGAGGGCGGCGCGGGCCAGCCCATCTCCTCCACCTGCACCTGCCAGGCCAGCTCGGCCGCGGGGAGGACGAGGTCGGCCGCCCGGTCGGCGTCGTCCTCGTCCCGATAGTGGACGCGGATCGGGTAGAGCTCCGAGTCCACGTAGCCCGCGGCGTCGGGCCGCATGGCCTCGCCCACGACGCCCATCCGGAAGCCCGTCTCGCGCAGCATCGCGGTATGGCAGGGGGGCCGGGTTCCGGGCTCGAAGGCCAGGGCGGAGGCCAGCAGAGCCGGCGCGATCAGAGGGAGCGTCACGGAGCACCTCGCGGCGGAGCGAAGGGAGAACGTGCTCCTATCTCGGCTCGAGGGGGAGCGCGCCCCGGGGCCACAGCCAACGCGCCGCCTCGGCCAGCGCCGCGCGGCCGCCCGTCTCGATGATCTCGCCGTGCGCCATGATCAGGCGGTCGAAGTCCAGCGCCAGCAGCGCCGCGATCTCCACCCGCGCCCGCGCGCGGTCGAAGCCCACCCGCTCGAGCAGGGTCATGCGGCACCCGGGGTAGCCGCCCAGGCAGGTCATCGCGGCGCGCGTCAGCCAGGGGGCGCGCTGGCTGAAGTGGAAGACCAGATCGGTGACCACCAGGGTCCGGCTCGGGCGGTGCAGCAGCACGACCTCATTGGTCATCGAGAAGCAGCGCAGCGAGAACACGGCGATGTCGGGCCCGAAAGGTTGGCGCTCGCCGTCGAGCACGCCCGCGAAGCGCAGGTCGGGGCGCTTCTCTGGCAGGCCGGGCGCGGCCCATCCGGGGACGCCCTCCCGCATCCAGCGCCCGACGTACAGGTGGTGCAGCAGGTTCGGCGCCACCACCCAGGTCGGCGCCCCGAGCGCGCCCAGCGCGTCTGGCCCCCGATCCTGCGGCCCCAGATCCAACGGGCTGTGGAGGAGGAGACCGGCGGAGGTCTCGAGCGCCGTCATGCGCGCGCCCACCTGCAGGCCGAGATAACGCTGGGGGGCCTCGGCGACGTGGACGCCGGTGGCGATGGATCGCGTCGCGCCTTGGGACGTCATCGACCGCTCTCCTCGTAGGTGGCGCGCCCGGCTGGGCTCGAACCAGCTACCCCGGACTTAGAAGGTCCGTGCTCTATCCAGGTGAGCTACGGGCGCCCGCGAGAGCGTTAACCGGGCGTGTCGCCGCGCGCAGCCCGCGCCTCGAGCCGAAGCTGCCCGCCGACCTGAACCTCGACGCGCGCGGTCCCGGCGGGCGCCACAAAGCGCTCGCCGCGGCCGCGTCCCAGCGCCTTGCCGTGCGCGTCGTAGGCCGTCCAGAGGCGCAGGGGCTCGCCCTCGTCGAAGCCCAGGGCCGGCGCCGTCCACCGCCCGTCGTGGGAGAGGAGCCGCGCGCTCAAGGTGGGGCGCGCGCTGCTGGGGGGCGCTTCGGGCCTCGCCGAGCTCACGTCGTAGAAGGCCGGATCCAGCGGGTCGTCGCGCCAGTCGCAGTGGACGTGCGTGTCGTAGAGCTGCGTGTAGTCGGCGCCGGCGTCCTCGCAGGCGCTGGCGAGCTCCTCCAGATCGTAGACGCTGCTGGCCAGATCGGCGGCGTCACCGTACTGGTGGCGGGAGTACTCCGCTCCGCCGACGCCGGCGTTGTAGGTCACGTTCCGGTAGCCGGAATTCACCGTGAGCGGCCCGCCGCTCTCGTCGCGGATCGCCTGCAGGGCCTCGACGACGTGGGTCTGGAAGAGCCCGTAGCGGCCCTTCTCGGCGCTGACGAATTCGTCGAGCACGAAATTCGGCGCGACGGGCTCCCCCGGCGCGATGGCGGCGAGATCGAGGTAGCGGGCGGGCGCGCTGTACTGGAGGTTGCCGCCGTAGGGCTCCGGGTAGGCGTAGTCCTCGCCCCAGGAGGACTCCCAGTCCACGAGCGGGAAGCAGGTGTCCCAGGCCCAGTCCTCGCCGGGATAGCAGACCTCGGTGGGGGCGGGCTCGGCGCCGGTCTCCTCGCCGCCGGTCTCCTCGCCGCCGGTCTCGCCGCCGGTCTCCGCCGGCTCGCCGGTCTCCTCGCCCGTGTCGGGCCCGCTGGGCTGCTCGCCCGTCTCGCCCTCCACGTAGGGGGCGGTGTCGCCGGTGTCGTCGCCGGTCCCGGGCTCGCCCTTGACGACGCGGGGCTCGGGCTTGTCGCTCGACGAGACGCAGGCGAGGAAGAGCAGGCTGAGCATGGGACCTCCGGAGCGCGGGGCGAGCGGCCCCCGGGGATAGCATGCGGGGAAGATGATTGACGTGTCAACAGCAGATCAACGACCTCTTGCAGGGGATCGGGGGCTGCGATAAACGTAGAAATCGAAAGCGACCTGCACCTCGCCTCGGAGACCCCGGAGGCGCAACCCAGCCCCGCTACCGTCTCCGGGATTCCGTATGACCGTCCTCCTTCGACGACGGAGATCCGACGATGCAAGCGAAGAAGAGCACGGTGTACCTGACCGCGGACCAGCGGGGCGCCGATCGGGCCCTGCGCGAGCTGGAGGTGCTCCGCGAGCCCGACGGCGCCGCGTACGTGACCACCTCCACCGGGCGAGGTGCCACGCGCGTGCCAGCCGCGGCGGTCGAGCCGATCCTCGAGGTGCTGCGGCTCATCGCTGCGGGCTCCTCGCCGGTCGTCACGGCGCACGACGAGGAGCTGACCACGCAGGAGGCTGCGGACTTCCTGAACATCTCGCGGCCTACGCTGCTGCAGCGCCTCGAGGAGGGCGCCATCCCCTTCCGCTGGGAGGGCAGCCATCGGCGTGTTCGGCTGGCGGACGTCGTCGCCTACAAGGAGGCGAGGAGCAAACGCAGAGAGGAGGCGATGGAACAGCTGCGAGCGCTGGAGGAGGAGGCGGGCCTCCCGGAGTTCTGACGGGCGCGGTCGCCTCCGCCGTCATCGACACGAACGTGATCTTCGGCAGCGTGGTCCGAGAGTTCGTGGTCACGATGCACGAGCAGGGTGTGATTCGCGGTCCTTGGGGCAGACACCTGGCTCTGCAAGGTCCTCGACGACGATGAGATGGGAGTACTTCAGTCGGTAGAAAGCTTGCTCTCCAAGCGCAGGCTCACGCTGGAGAGGCTCAGGACCATTCTCGAGGGAGCGCAGCTCCCCCGCTTTGCTTCCAGACTATTCGCGATTCTTGGCGCAGAAGACCCCACACGCGGCCCGTAAGAGCAGCTGGGCTCACTCCCTCCCCCCCGGCAGCCCCCGCCCCTTCCACAGCGCGAAGATCGCCGGATAGACCAGCAGCTCCAGCGCGAAGCTGGTGAACAGCCCGCCCAGCATCGGCGCGGCGATCCGCCGCATCACGTCCGCGCCGGTGCCCTGGCTGAGCATCACCGGCCCCAGACCGATGAAATTGGTCATGACGGTCATGATCTTCGGCCGGATGCGGTGGGCGGCGCCCTCGACGATCACCTCGCGCAGATCGGCGAAGGTGTTGAGCCGCCCCTCCTCTTTTCGGCGTCGGTAGGCCATCTTCAGGTAGAGCAGCATGATCACGCTGGTCTCGGCGTCCAGGCCCAGCAGCGCGATGACGCCCACCCAGACGGCGACGCTCATGTTGTAGTCGAGCGCCCAGAGCAACCAGACGGCTCCGGTGAACGAGAGCGGCAGGCTGCCGAGCACGATCAGCGTCTCGGACAAGGAGCGGGTGTTCAGGTAGAGCAGCAGCAGGACCAGCGCGATGGTCGCGGGCAGTACGAGCTGGAGCTGCGCGCGGGCCCGCTCGTAAGAGAGGTACTGGCCGGTCCAGGCGACGCGCACGCCGGGCGGCAAGGCCACCGCTGCGTTCAGGGTCGCCTTCGCCTCCTCGACGTAGTCGGCCAGCGGGCGCTCGCCGGGATCGACGAAGACGTAGCCGACCAGGCTGCCGGCCTCGGAGCGGATCATCGGCGCGCCGGTCTCGTGGCGCAGGGTCGCGACGGCGGAGAGCGGGACGGTGGTGCCGTCCATCCCGCGGATGGGCAGGCTGGCGATGGCCTCGGGCGTGTCGCGCGCCTCGCGGGCGTAGCGCACGGAGATGCCGTACCGTTCGCGCCCCTGCACGACCTCGGTGACGGGCATCCCTCCGATCGCCATCCGCACGATCTCGCTCAGGTCCGCCACCGAGAGCCCGAGGCGCGCCAGGGCCTCCCGCTTCGGCTCGAGGTCCAGGTAGAAGCCGCCCGTGGAGCGCTCGGCGCTGGCGGAGCGCGTGCCGGGGACGGCGCTCAGCGCGCGCTCGATCTCGACCGCGGCCCGCTCGATGCTCTCCAGGTCGGGCCCGAAGACCTGCACGCCCACCGGCGAGCGCACCCCCGTCGCCAGCATCTCCGTGCGCGTCTGAACGGGCATCCAGAACAGGTTCGGCATGCCGGGGATCTGCAGGGCCGCGTCCATCTCCGCCAGCAGCCCGTCCCAGGTCTGGCCCTCGCGCCACTCCCCGCGCGGCTTCAGGACCACGGTGACCTCAGCCATGCTCAGCGGCGCCGGGTCGGTGGCCGTGCCCGCCCGCCCCATCTTGCCGAACACGGTCGAGACCTCGGGGAACTGTTTGAAGACCCGGTCGATGGTCTGCACCGTGCGGCTGGCCTCGGTCACGCTCATGCCGGGCGGGGCGGTGGGCATGTAGAGGACGACGCCCTCGTTGAGCGGCGGCATGAACTCGCGGCCCAGCGCGAGCAGAGGCGGGATGGTCGCCAGCACCACGAGCACGGCGGCGGCGATCACGGCGCGGCGCCAGCGCACGACGAAGAGCACGACGGGCGTGTACAGGCGGGTCAGCAGGCGACCCAGCGGGTGCTCCTCGTCCGAGCGGACCTTGCCGCGGATGAGCAGCGCCACCAGCGCCGGGACCAGCGTGACGGAGAGCACGCTGGCCCAGGCCATCGACCAGGTCTTGGTCCAGGCCAGCGGCGAGAAGAGCCGGCCCTCGGTGCCCGAGAGGGTGAACACGGGCAGAAAGGAGACGGTGAGCACGAGCAGGCTGAAGAAGAGCGCCGGTCCGACCTCGACCATCGCCTCGATGAGCGCGTCGATGCGCCGCCCGGGGCGCCCCTCCCGCTGCCAGCGCGCCAGCCGCTGGTTGCAGTTCTCCACGATGACGATGCTGGCGTCGACCATGTCGCCGATGGCGACGACGATGCCGCCCAGGGACATGATGTTGGCGGTGATGCCCTGGGCGACGAGCGGGATGAAGCTGAGCGTCACCGCGACGGGCAGGACGATCACCGGCACCAGGGCGCTGCGGGCGTGCAGCAGGAAGACGAAGATGACGAGGCTGACGACGATGATCTCCTCGATCAGCGCGTCCCCGAGCGTGTCGATGGCGGCGCGGATCAGCTCCGATCGGTCATAGGTGATGACCACCTCCACCCCGGGCGGCAGCCCGCGCTGGACCTCCTCGAGGCGCAGCTTGACGGCGTCGATGACGTCGAGCGCGTTCTCTCCGAAGCGCATCACCACCACGCCGCCCACCACCTCACCCTCGCCGTTCAGCTCGGCCACGCCGCGCTGCTCGGCTGGTCCGAAGCTGAGATCGGCCACGTCGGCGACGCGGATGGGCACGCCCTCGGGCGACATGCGCACCACCGCCTGCGCCACATCGTCAAGCGAATTGACGAATCCGCGCCCGCGGATCATCTGCTCGTGGCCGGCCAGCTCGATGACGTGCCCGCCGGCCTCGTCGTTGGCGGCGCGCACGGCCTCGGCCACCTCCATGAACGCGACCCCGGCCGCCCGCGCCCGCGTCGGGTCGACGCTGACCTGCATCTGGCGCAGCCCGCCGCCCACCGAGGCGACCTCGGCCACGCCCGGCACGCTGGCCAGGGCGTAGCGCAGGTTCCACTCCTGGATGGCGCGCAGCTCGGACAGCGTGTGTTTGCCGCTGCGATCGACCAGCGCGTACTGGAAGACCCAACCCACGCTGGACGCGTCCGGCCCCATGGTCGGGGCCACCCCCTCGGGCAGCCGGCCGTTGGCGCCGGAGAGCGCCTCCGTGACGCGGCTGCGCGCCCAGTAGAGATCGGTGTCGTCCTCGAAGAGCACAGTGACGTAGGAGACGCCGAAGTCCGAGAGCCCGCGGACGGCCTTGACCTTCGGCGCGCCGAGCAGGGCCACCGAGAGCGGGTAGGTGATCTGGTCCTCGACGTGGTCGGGGCTGTGGCCGGACCACTCGGTCTGGACGATGACCTGCACGTCCGAGAGATCGGGCAGCGCGTCCAGGGAGCTGCGCTGCATGGCGCGCCAGCCGCCAAACGTGAGCGCCGCCACCAGCAGGATGGTCAGCCAGGGCGCCTGGGCGCAGGCGGCGATCAGCCGGCCGAGCAGGCTGTCGCGCGCCTCACTGCCCGGCATGGTCGTGCCCCCACACGCCCGCGGCGGAGCGGATCCGGCTCTCGGCGGCGACCAGGAAGGTCCCCTCGCGCACGACCTGCTCGCCCGCGCTGAGCCCGCTCAGCACCACGTAGCGATCGCCGGCCCGCGCCCCGACCTGAACCTCGCGCGGGGCCAGCCTCCCCTCGCCCAGGTCCACGAAGACCAGCCGGCGGGTGCCGGTGAAGATCACCGCGTCGGCGGGGACGCTGAGCACCTCACCCAGCGGGGCCTGAAGCAGGACATCGACCGCCATGCCCGGCAGGAGCTGGGCCGCGGCGTTCTGGGACGAGGGGTTGTCTACGGAGATCCGCACCCGCCGCGCCCGCGTCATCGGGTCCACCTCGGGGAGCATGCTGCTCACCACGCCGGACAGCGCCCCTGTCTGGTCGGCCAGCCGCAGCTCCGCCGTCGCGCCGACGCTGACGAAGGGCACATCCTCCGCGTAGATCGCCGCCTCTACCCAGATCGGGTCCAGGCGGGCCAGGCGGTAGAGCGGCTCGCCGGCCATCACCCGCGCCCCCTCCACCACCATCGACTCCAGCACGACGCCGCTGCCGGAGGCCAGCACGGGGACCGTGTCCTGGGGGGAGCCTCCCTCCAGCAGCGCCTGAATCCGCGCCGCGGGCACGTCCCAGCGCTCCAGCCGGGCGCGGGCGGCCGGGGCGGCGCTGGTGTCGCGCGCGGCGACCAGCTCGGCCTGCGCCGCCTGGAGCTCGGGGCTCCACAGGCTGAACAGCCGCTGTCCGGCGCGCACGGTCTGGCCCACGGAGACGACCGCCGCGTCGCGCACCAGCCCATCGACCTTTGTGGTCACGACCATCTGACCGTTCTGGTCAATCTGAACATTCCCGAAGGCGCGGATCTCGCGGGAGAGCGGCCCCACGGTCGCGGCCTCGAGCACGATCCCCACCTTCTGACGCCGATCTCCGTCCACGATCACCTCGCCGGACGCCTTCTGCTCGGCGCTGACCGGCACCAGGTCCATCCCGCAGATCGGGCAGCTGCCAGGGCTGGCCTGCTGGATCGTGGGGTGCATGGGGCAGGTCCAGGTGGTGGCGGCGACGGCGGGCTCGGCGTCCGGGTGCTCGTGGGCGCCGGGGCGCTCGCACCCGAGCAGCAGGAGAAACAGGAGCGACAGGCGGATCATGGCGCACCCCCGACCAGGACCGAGGCCACCCCGAGGGCGGCGGCCCGGTCGGCCCCCATCCGCCACAGCGCGGCGCGGGCCTCGGTGACCTCGAGCTGGGCCTGGGTCAGCGCGCTCGACGCCGCCAGCGCCCGGTCCAGCGAGCCCGTCCCCGCGGCGAGCCCGGCGTTGGCGGCCTCTAACCTGCTCTCGGCCAGCGGGATCAGCCGGGTCTCCAGGATGGTCAGCCGCGCCTCGGCGGCCCGGACCCCGGCGTCGGCCTCAGACGCCATCGCCGCGATCTCGTCGGCCATCGCCGCCGCGTCGGCCGCCGCCATCGCCGCCATCGCCTGCGCCTCGGCCCGCCGCGCGTCCCCGCCCCAGGGCAGGCGCAGCTCGGCGCCGATCACGGTCATGGGCTCGCCGCTCATCAGCGTGCCGTGCTCCACCATCAGGCCGGGCATCGGCCGGCTCATGGCCTTCATCAAGGCGATCTCGGCCTCGGCCTGCTCGGCGCGGGCCTGGGCGGCGGCGATCGTGGGCGGCGGAGCCAGCGAGCGCGGCGGGAGCGTAGCCGGCAGCTCCAGCGGCGGGAGCGGCGCGTCGGGCGCGCGGTGGAGCAGGGCGTTCATGCGCCGCGCCGCGCCCTCCCGGTCGGCCTGAAGCATGGCCAGCTCGGCGTCCATGCGGGCGAGCTCCGCCTCGATCATCCAGGGCTCGTCGGCCATCCCGACCCCGGCCGCCAGCCGCCCCTGCGCGGCCTCGAGCAGGGCGCGCATGCGGGCGCGCTGCTCGGTGATCGCGGAGATCGTCCGCTCGGCCTGCCATCCGTCCACCAGGGCGCGGGTCGCCTCGGCGGTGAGCCGGGCGCGGGTGGCCTCGAGGTCCGCGCCGCTGGCCCGCAGCTCCGCCTCAGCGACGGCGCGCGCGGCCGGTCGGGCGCCCGGCGCGGGGAGCATCTGGTTGAGCGAGACCTGATAGCCGGCGGGCTCGTGCCCGAGCATCGACGGCGCGAAGCTGGCGGACAAGGTCGTCTCCGGCAGCGCGCTGGCGGCGGCGCGGCGCGCGGCGGCGGCCTCGATCGCGGCGCGCGCTGCGTCCAGCTCCGGGTTGATGGCCAGCACGGCGGCGGCGAAAGCGTCGGGGGCGAGGGGATCGGGCAGCTTCGGCTCGGCGGCGCTGGCGAGCGCCACGGCCAGAGAGACCAGGAAGAAGGGCATGATCGTGCTCCAACGGAGGAGGTCGGCGCCGGCGACTCAGGCCGGGCGTGTCGGACCAGCGCCGATCGAATGATCGGCGCCGACCTCCCTCAACGTCGGAGCGAGCAGGACCTCAACCAGATCGGGGCCGTCTCCCCCGGCGGTCCCCGCGCGAGCGCGGGCCTCCAGGTCGGCGCCGGGCTCCAGGGCGCGGCGAGGCTCAGCGTGGGCGGCGGCGCGAGCACATCCAGCGCCGGGGCGGGCAGGAGCAGCTCTCCTGGCGTGGCGGCGAGGGGCACGTCCACGCAGGGCGCAGGGCAGGCGCCACCGAGATCGCCGCAGCAGCAGGCGGCGACGATCTCAGCGACCTCGGGCTCCTCCTCGCAGGCGCAGGCCGGGCTCGCCCAGCCCTGGAGGAGGGCGAGGGCGGCGGCGATCAGCGCTGCGAAGAGGGCGCGCATAGGGAGACGATAACCTCTTCGCGGCTAGGGAGCGCGCCGCCGACGCAGCAGGGCCGCGATCAGGCCGATCATCCCGAGGCTGGCCGCCCCCGACCCGCCGCCCGTGGCGCAGCGCGAGCCGGCCCCGAGGATCTTCGGATCGGTGTCGCAGAGGTCCCCGCGCCCGTTGCCGTCCTCGTCGGGCTGCTCCGGGTCGTAGAGGGTCGGGCAGAGATCGCACAGGTCGCCCACGCCGTCCAGGTCGACGTCGGACTGGTCCTCGTCGGCCAGGCTCACGCAGGTGTCGCAGGTGTCGCCCACCCCATCGCCGTCGCTGTCCGTCTGCAAGGGATTGGACACGCCCACGCAGTTGTCGCAGGCCTCGTTCACCCCGTCGCCGTCATCGTCCGCCTGATCGGCGTCCGCGTCGTAGGGGCAGCCGTCGCAGGCGTCGCCGACGCTGTCGTCATCGGAGTCGCTCTGGTCGTTGTAGTCCGCCGGACAGTTGTCGCAGGCGTCGCCCACCGCGTCGGCGTCGGTGTCCGTCTGGTCCAGGTTCACGAGATAGGGGCAGTTGTCGCAGGCGTCGCCGATGGTGTCTGCGTCCTGGTCATCCTGGTCCGGGTTGTAGACGTAGACGCAGTTGTCGCAGGTGTTGCCCGCGCCGTCCTCATCGGTGTCCGTCTGGTCGATGTTGTTGACGTACAGGCAGTTGTCGCAGGCGTCGCCGACCCCGTCCAGGTCCAGGTCCGCCTGGTCCTCGTTGTAGTGGCAGGGGCAGTTGTCGCAGACGTCGCCCCAGGAGTCCTGCGGCTCACCGCAGGCGTCCTCGTTGTTCTCCTGATCGGTGTTCTCGACATAGATGCAATTGTCGCAGACATCGCCGACGTTGTCGCAGTCGATGTCCGTCTGGTCGACGTTCGACACGGTGGGGCAGTTGTCGCAGAGCAGCGCGATCGTGAGCCCCTCCGCCACCGGCGCGGGCGGGTTGAGGTAGCCGAGCCCGTCGCCGTCCCCGTCATAGGCCACCACCGGGATGGAGCAGCCGAACGAGTAATAGTCATAGTAGTAGTCGGCGTTCGGGTAGCCGTTCTCCAGGCACTCCTCGTCGGTGAGGTCGACGTTCAGCTCGTCGGTCTCGTCCACCGTGTTGCAGTTGAGGTCCTGCGAGAGCGTGTTGACGCAGACCTCGTCCGCCAGGACAGGACCGCTGAAGACGAACGACAACACGAGGAGCAGGGAGGAGCGCATTGGAGGACCTCGTCACCTGAGGAGGACAAGAGGGTGAGGATCCAAACATAGGCGGAGAATGCTCCACCGTGAAGCTTTCTCTGTATGCCGTCACAACGCGCCTTCTACCGAGGCTCTCCCCAGGAGCGCCCGACCCTGTGGGCCGCTCAGCCGGTCGTGGGCGGGCGGGGAGGGGTCGGAAATTCCCGGATCTCGTCCTCGCTCGGCCCGGCCAGCAGGATCAGGGCCGCGGCGGCGCCGATGAAGGGCAGGAAGCGCGCGGGCGGCTCGCCCTGGAGGGCCAGCACGAAGCCGAGCAGACCCACGGCCTCGGCGAAGGCCCAGCGGATCAGGTAGTAGGGAACGGCGAGGTTCGCCAGCCGCCGCGCCCCGAAGAGCGAGCCGAGCGCCAGCACCGCGCCGACCCCGGCCAGCGGCAACACCAGCCCGGTATCGACGTCCTCACGCTGCCTCTCCAGGATGAGCCCGAAGCCAGCGAACACCACCGTCGTGGTGACGAAGGCCATCCACTGAATCCGAAGCATCACCGCGAGCTGCGCGGGGGTCGGCGGCGTCGAGGATGGGGGGCTCGAGGGAGGGGCGCTGCTCATCGCGTCTACGCGTTGACGCGACGCCGCCGAAGCAGCGCGGCGAGCATGCCGATCAGACCGAGGCTGGCCGCGCCGGAGCCGCCGCCCGTGGCGCAGCGCGAGCCGGCGCCGAGGATCTGCGGGTTGTCATCGCAGAGATCCCCGCGGCCGTCCGCGTCCTCGTCGGGCTGATCGGGGTCGTAGAGGGTCGGGCAGAGATCGCAGAGGTCGCCCACGCCGTCGCCATCGGCGTCCGACTGGTCCTCGTTGGCCTCCTCCAGGCAGTTGTCACAGCCGTCACCCACGTCGTCGCCGTCGCCGTCCGTCTGCAGCGGGTTGGCCACGCCAGGGCAGTTGTCGCAGGCCTCGTTGACCTCGTCGCCGTCGTCGTCGGCCTGGTCAGGGTCGTAGTCGTAGGGGCAGTCGTCGCACTCGTCGCCGACGCCATCCTCATCGGAGTCGCTCTGGTCGTTGAAGTCTTCCGGGCAGTTGTCGCAGATGTCGCCCACCGCGTCGGCGTCGGTGTCCGTCTGGTCCAGGTTCACGACCTCGGGGCAGTTGTCGCAGTCATCCCCGACCGTGTCCTCGTCGGTGTCCGTCTGGCTCGGGTTGTAGATGTAGACGCAGTTGTCGCACTCGTTGCCCGAGAAGTCCTCGTCGGTGTCCGTCTGATCGACGTTGTGGACGTAGACGCAGTTGTCGCAGGCGTCGCCGATGCTGTCGAGATCGACGTCCGACTGGTCCTCGTTGTAGGTGCAGGGGCAGTTGTCGCAGGCGTCGCCCCAGGAGTCGGTGTACTGGAGGCAGGCCCCCTCGTTGTTCTCCTGGTCGGTGTTCTCGACGTAGATGCAGTTGTCGCAGACGTCGCCGACGTTGTCGCAGTCGGAGTCGGTCTGGTCGATGTTCGACACGTAGGGGCAGTTGTCGCACACCAGCGCGATGGCCAGCCCCTCCGCCACCAGCACGGGCGGGTAGAGGTAGCCCAGCCCGTCGCCGTCGGCGTCGTAGTCCGCCACGGGGATGGAGCAGCCGAACGAATAAAAGTCGTAGTAGTAGTCGGCGTTGGGGTAGCCGTAGTCCAGGCACTCCTCGTCGGTGAGATCGACGGCGCGCTCGTCCACCTCGTCCACCGTGTTGCAGTTGAGGTCCTGCGACAGGGTGTTGATGCAGACGTCGTCGGCGAGCGCGGGCGCGCCGAGGGCGAGCAGCGGCGCGAGGAGGAGGAGGTGCGAGCGCATGGGAGAGCCTCTCCGGCGAGGGAAACTTCGGAGGTAGAGACTAACAGGATACTCCGAGATCCGCCCGGCGCGAAGAAATGGTCTTCGTCCAGCGAATTCTCGCGGTTCACCGTACGCTCTTCGCCAGGGCGCCGTCCCCGCGGGCTCGCGCGATCCAGCCGCGCACGCTAAGGGCGAGGCCATGAGCGCGCTGAGCCTCGCGCTGTGGTCGCCGGCCATCGGCGCGCTGCTGGTCGGTCTGCTGCCGCGGACCCACCATCGGCTCATCCGCGCGGTGGCCCTGCTGCACGCCGGGCTGGCCCTCCTCCTGACCTGGGGGCTGCTCTTCGTCTTCGATCGAGGCGAGGCCGGGCCACAGCTCGTCGAGCAGCTCGACTGGCACACCGAGACGGGCATGTCCTATGCCCTCGGCGTGGACGGGCTCTCCCTGCCGCTGGTGCTGCTCGCCACGCTGGTCTCGCTCGTGGCGTTGATCGCGTCCGGAGAGATCCGCGAGCACGTCAAGTCCTACCACCTCTGGTTCCTGCTGCTGGAGACCGCCGTCCTGGGGGTCTTCCTGGCCCGCGACTGGACGCTCTTCTACATGTTCTGGGAGGGCACGCTGCTGCCGATGTTCTTCCTCATCAACCGCTGGGGAGGACCGCGGCGCGCCGAGGCGGGGCTGAGCTTCGTGCTGTACACGATGGGCGGCTCCACGCTGATGTTGCTGGCCTTGCTGGTCCTCTACCGCGTGTCTCCCGATCACAGCTTCGACATGGGCGCCATCGCCGCCGCGGGGAGCAGCCTGCCGCTGAGCCTGCAGATCGGCCTGATGTTGGCCTTCCTCGTCGGCTTCGGGGTGAAGATGCCCATCGTCGGCCTGCACGGCTGGGTGCCGCTGGCCTACGCCGAGGCGCCCATCCCCGTGTGCGTGATGTCCTCGGCGGTGCTGCTGAAGATGGGCGCTTATGGGATCTTTCGCGCCACCGGCACGCTGCCCGCCGCGGCCGACGCCCTCGGCGGCGCCATCGCCACGCTGGCGGTGATCGGCACGCTCTACGGCGGGCTGCTGGCCTGGCGCCAGCGCGACCTCAAGGCGATGATCGCCTACGCCTCCGTGAGCCACATGGGGGTCGTCCTGCTGGGGATCGCCACGCGCAACGCGCCGGGCTTCCTCGGGGCGGCCTTCATGATGGTGGCGCACGGGCTGGTCGCCGCCGCCCTCTTCCTCCTGCTGGGCGCGCTGCTGGCGCGCACGCAGCTGCAGGACATCACCGCTTATGGCGGGCTGGCCCGCACCACGCCTCGGCTGGCGGCCCTCACCTCGCTGGCGTTGATGGCCAGCCTCGGGCTGCCCGGTCTGGCGGGCTTCGCGGGAGAGCTGCACACGATCCTCGGGGCGATGCAGCGCTGGGGCTGGCCAGTCGCGGCGGCGGGGCTGGGCGTGCTGGTCAGCGCCGCCTACGCGGTGCGGGCGATCGGCAGGCTCTTCGCCGGGCCGCCGCGGGCGGAGATGGCCGGGCTGCCCGACCTCAGCGGGCGGGAGCTGGCGGCGATCCTGCCGCTGGCGATCGGCATCGTCGGGCTGGGGCTGGCGCCCTCGCTGGCGCTCTCGCTGATGACGGAGACCCTCACCACGCTCAGCGGGCTCTTCCGCTGAGATCCACCAGGAGTTGGGGTTGGGGCACGAGACGGACATCGACGGGAGCCTGGGACGCCTCGCGCGCCTCGCCCGGATCCTCGACCATGTCGGCCACCTGCTGCCCGCGCAGGCCCCGCTCGAGGCCTTCGTCCACCACAACACCCTGCACGGGCTCCAGCACCTGCCCTTCGCCGACGCGCTGGCGCGGGCCGAGGCCAGCAACGCCCGCCGGGGCTACCTCCCGGAGCGGCGCTTTCGTCAGCTCTACGCCGAGGGGCGCATCCGCGAGGAGGATCTGCGCGCGGCGCTCGCGGCGCGGCCGGGCCTGGACCCCGACGCCGCGCTGGCGGAGATCGAGGGTCGGACCATCCGGCGCGGCGACGTGCTGCTGCGCGCGCTGATCGACGGTTGGGATCGCGTCGATCCGGGGGAGCTGGCCTGGCGCCTGGAGGAGGAGGGCGTGCTCGCCGGCCACGAGGCGCTCTGGCAGGACTGCCTGGACGCCTTCGGCCTCTCCCGCCTGGGGCTGCACCCCGAGACCCTGATGGACCTGCCCGAGGACCTCGTCACCTCGCTGCTGGTCCGCTTCCGGGCGGAGGACGGTGAGGACGCCGTGACC
>CAZKWG010000084.1:0-16084 GCA_964556105.1 uncultured Enterobacterales bacterium
TTCGTTGCTGGACAGACCATCCTCGCCCTCACATGGATCAACGGTCAGGCCGGCGGGAGCTACGATGACCTGACCACCAACGCGCTGTGGTTGCTCGTGTTGGCTGACAGCTCGGCGACCCTGAGTCTACCGGTGCGTCTCCGGACCGGGCGTTGGACCTCCGACGCGCAGGTCATGGCCTGGCCACGCTATCTGGTGGTGGGTCAGATCGTCGTCGTCTACTTCTCTACCGTCATTCAGAAGCTGTCCGCCTACTGGACCCCGGGCGGAGACTTCTCCGCGTTGTATTACATTCTTCAGCAGCCGACCTGGCAGCGCATCGACATGCGCTGGGTGGGCCACGTCTACCCGCTGACGCAGGCGGCGACGGCGGGGACCTGGTTCTGGGAGCTGAGCGCCCCCCTGCTGCTGCTGGCCTTGTGGTACCGCGACACGCGGACGCGCCCCGGCCGGCTGCGCGCCTGGATGAACCGTGTGGACTTCCGAGCGCTCTACGCCGCCTTTGGTGTGCTGTTGCACCTCGGCATCTTCGCGTTCATGGAGGTCGGGCCGTTCACCTGGATCACGCTCAGCTACTACGTCACGCTGTGGAGCCCGGACGAGTGGCGCCGGTCGCTCGCATGGCTGCGCGGGCGAGCAGCACCCAGCCCACCAGGAAGCTCACCCCGCCGATCGGGGTGATCGCCCCGAGCCAGCGCTCCCCCGTGATCGCCAGGAGCCAGAGGCTCCCCGAGAACACGATCACGCCCGCCAGGAAGAGGCGTCGGGGCCAGGCCAGGCCAGAGGTGGGCGCGCTCAGCCCGAGCAGCCCCGTGGCCAGCAGCGCTGTGGCGTGGAGCATGGCATAACGGACACCGGTCTCGAAGACAGCCAGAAGATCGGGCGTGAGCTGTGCTTTGAGCGCGTGGGCGCCGAACGCGCCCGCCGCCACGGAGAGAAACCCGACGGCGCTGCCCGCGACCAGGGCGGCGCGGGCGTCAGCGATGCTCATGGGGCCTCCGGATACAGAATGATTGGTGATGCCGCAATGGGTCTGACAGGTTAGATACTCTCTCTTACCCCGGCGAGGCGGCGTGCTCTACGGCGAACAGGCGGTAAGGGCGCGAGAACGCTCTCACCCGTGTTTTCTGTGGATGTGTGTCCCGTCGAGGCATCGGAAGCAAGCCCCATCTCTGAAGCACCCGGAGCAACCAGAGGCATCATGGAGATCGTCCAGCAGTTTCAGTCGACCAGCTTCGAGCTCGTCTCCGTCCAGAGGGATCTCGCCCAGCTGTTTCGACTCTCCGCAGATCCCCTCCTCGAGGCTCAGACCAGCGGTCGGCGTGCGGAGCTGATGAGCCGGCGGGACGCCCTGCTCGACCAGTGGGCGCGCCTCGGCCTGGCGTGGCTGCTTCAGGGGGGTGGTGTCCAGCTCCTCGAGGCCATGCCCGTCGCGGACGCGACGCGGTCCGAAGGGGGCGAGCCCGCGCAGGCCCCCACGCCCGCGGAGCCCACCATCGTCACGGCGGCGTCGGCGTACCTCTCGGACCGGGCCGCCGATCTCGGGCAGGATCGCCCCTTCGCGCCCTCCTGGACGCGCAGCCCGCCCCCTCGCCCCGCGCCCGTGGACCTGGAGCGGCTGCGCGAGGTGCTCAAGGGCTTCGATCCGCCGCCGACCAATATTCAGGAGGAGTCCCAGGTGCGCGACGAGCTGCGTCGCCTGGCGGACAACACGACGCCGATGGCGCTCTCGGCCTGGCTGGACTTCCCCAAGGAGGTGCAGCGCGCGCTGGTCGGCATGTCGGTGGCGCGCGCGCGCTTCATCCAGGACGAGATCTCGCCCGCGCTCCACCCGATCACGATCGACCAGGAGCTCGACCGCTTCTTCTCGGGGATGACGGCGTTCAGCAAGCGCGAGCAGCCGGGCTTCGTCTTCGGCCTGCGACGCCATCATCACCCGGTCGCCGAGCGCTGGGCCGAGGACGCGCATCGCTGGTGGGGTGAGCTGGCCAGCCGCCTCCCCGAGCCGATCACGCCGAACCCAGAGCGGGCCTTGAACGCGCTCATCGAGAGCTCGGACGAGGGCGGCGGTGAAGAGGAGATCGTGCAGCGGGCGCTGGAGGTGCTGGACGCCGGGGTCTCTCCGGACGATGTGCGCTTCGTCCGCGTGATGATCCCGCACCAGGACAAGCTGCGGAAGCACACCCGCTTCAAGCGCCTGCGCAAGTCCCTGCGCGACATGGTGACCGAGGACGAGGCCATCGCCGCGGAGAGCGTCGCGGAGGACGCCACCATCGCCGATGACTGGGCGCACCATGATGAGGTCACGGGGCGCCACGCGGTGCTGGTCGGCGGCACGGCCCGCGAGGATCTGCGCGAGCGCATCCAGAGCGCGTTCGGCTTCTCCAGCCTGCAGTGGGTGAGCGCCGACAGCGGCCGCAGCATCGACGAGCTGGCCGCCGCCATCCGCGGCGGCAACATCGACATGGCGATCATCCTGCGGCGCTTCATCGTCCACAGCCTGGATCGCAACGTCCTGGCCGCCGCGCGCGCCGAGGGGATCCCCTGGGTCAGCGTCGAGCGTGGCTACGGTGTTCAGCAGATCAAGGGCGCGATTGAGCGTCTCCTCGCGACGCCGCTCGAGGCCGACGACGACGAGTAGACGTGCTCTCCGCCCAGGGGCGACCGGCTCCCGGTCTCCTCAGGGCGCGCGGATCGCGTCCTCCCAGATCTTCACCACCGCCTGCCCGACCACCTCGTGGTCGAAGCAGGCGCGGGCGCGCTCCAGGCCGCGCTCGCCCATGCGGCGGGCCGCCTCCGTGTCCTCGAGCACGCGGATGAGCTTCTGGGCCAGCGCAGAGACGTCGCCGGGGGCGATGAGATAGCCGGTCTCGCCCTCGAGGACGGCCTGCGGGATCCCGGCGATGGTGGTCGAGACCACCGGCAGCGAGGCGGCCATGGCCTCGAGCACGCTGACGGGGAGGGCCTCGTGGTAGCTCGGCAGGCAGTAGACGGTCGCCTGCCGGAAGGCGCGGACCTTGTCGTCGCCGCGCACCCAGCCGAGCAGCTCCACCGCGTGCGCGACGCCGAGCTCCCTCGCCATGGCCTCGAGCTTGTCCACCTCGCCGTTGCCCCCGAAGCGGAAGCGGGCGTTGGGCACCGCGCGCAGCACCTCGGGCACCGCGCGCATCAGGTCGAAGGTGCCTTTACGTTTGCCGATCAGCCCCATGAACAGCACGGTGGGCGCCGGAGGCCAGGCGAGCTCCGGCGGGCGCAGGAAGTCCGCGATGACCACCGGGTTCAGGAGCTGCACGACGCGCGCCCGACCCTCCGTCCAGCGTGTCACCTGCTCGGCGAAGCCCGGATAGAGGGCGATCACCCGAGCGGCGCGGCGGAACATCCAGCGCATGGCGGCGGCGTTCCGGGGAGAGGCCTCGTAGAACGGCTCGATCTCGGAGCCGTGGACATGCACGACGACGGGACGCCCGGTGCTGAGCACCTGCCGGAAGAAGACCAGCTTCCTCCAGAAGGAGCTGCCCGCGGAGAGGTGGATGTGGTAGAGGTCGGCCGGCCCGTTGCGGGCGAGGTCGGCGAGCAGGCGCGCCTCACAGCGCCCCACCTCGAGCAGCTTGTCCTGCTGGCTCCCGTCCACCATCGTGGACAGGTAGCGAAGATCGACGCCCCGCACAGCGCTGGCCTGCAGCCAGGTCTGCACCACCGCGGAGATGCCCCCCATGACCTCGAGGTGGGGGCCGAACATCACGACGCGCATGGGCGCTCCTTCTCCGGTCCCGATTGCCCCGGCGTGGCCGCGCGCGCCAGGGGGCTGGCGCCGTTTGACAGCAGCTTTGCCGGAGTCTGCCGGTTCCGTTGACGCTTTTACAAGGGCTTTGCCACGCTCGCCTCGGTGTGGCGATACCTGGACACGGTGGAGGTGTCTTGAAGACGCTCACACGGATCGGTGTCGCGCTCGCGCTGGGGGGAGCCTGTGGCCTCCTCTGGGTGGGAGCTTATACTCCCATCGTCCACCCCCCGCTCCCCGTGGCGCTGTCTCACGCCGCGCTGGGTCTGGTCTTGGAGCGGGCTCTCTGGCTGGTCCGTCTGCGGCGCCCGCTCGGGCTGGTCGCGGGACTTCTGGCTGGCCTCCTCTGCGCTCCTGCCTTCATGCACCCGATCCTGGAGGCGGGCGTGGTCGGCGGGATGCTGGGCGCGCTGTGCCTGGGGCTGGCGATCCTGGTGTTCGGGCTGTCCGCGGCCCTCGCCGGCGAGCTGCTCGCCCAGGGCGGGCGGCGCGCGCTGGCGGGGGGACCGCTCCTGCTCGGGGTCCTCGCGGCCACGGGGCTGACCTTGCACTTCGGGGACGCGCCCGTGAAGCTGGCCCAGCCCCGGGCCGCGGTGGTCACCTCGGAGTTCCCGCGGCAGAAGGTCGCCGTCATCGGCATCGACGGCGCCGACTGGTCCGTCATCGACCCGATGATGGCCGAGGGGCGCCTGCCGAACCTGCAGGCCCTGATCGCCCGCGGGCAGCACGGGGTGCTGCGCTCCGTCGTGCCGACCTACTCGCCGGTCGTCTGGAACACCATCTTCTCCGGCGAGCCCCCGGAGGTTCACGGGCTGGTGGACTGGTACAGCTCCGACGCTCGCAGCCGGCGCGTGCCGCTGCTCTGGGACATCATGGGCGCGCACGGCCGCACCTCGCTGACGGTCAACGTGCCCGGCACCTGGCCTCCCGCCGAGGTGGAGCGCGGCGTGATGCTGTCGGGCTTCCCCATCCCTGGCCTGACGACCGGCGATCGCGGCCAGCTCCTCGGGATGGTGGTCAGCACGGAGCGCGAGTCCGGCGCCGTGCCGACGGAGCGCGCGCGGGCCGAGGGGGGCGGTCGCTTCAGCCTGGACCTGCCGCTGGCCGCCTACGAGGTCGCCCCGCGCGTCGGCGGCCTGCGCAGCGCGATCCTGGACAACGCCGTTCGCAAGCAGCTCATCGAGACGCGTGGGCACCGAGTCCAGCTCAGCGCCACCCGCGTCGATGACGCCGATGGCGCCTATGTCCGCCTGGAGGGCCCGGCCCTGAGGAGCCCCGTGGAGGCGCCGGTCAACGACTGGTCCGCCTGGGCGCGCATCCAGGACGGGACGCTGGAGGCCGTGCTGCGCGTGTACGTGCTCGAAGCGGACGACGACACGCTGCGCCTCTACCTGACCCCCGCGTATCAGGCGCCCTGGGCCCCCCGCTTCCCCTTCGCCACCGGCGCCGTCCTGGACGACTTCCGCTATGGCGAGCCCTATGTGGTCGAGGCCCTGGGCTGGAAGGCGCACCGCGACAGCCGCGTCGCGCATCTCCTGCCGGCCGCTCTGACCGACGTGGAGGAGGGGCACATCGCCGCGGCGGAGCGCCTCCTGCGGTCAGAGCCAGACCTGTTCTCGTTCGTGATCACGATCACCGATCGCGTCCAGCACCCCTTCTGGCCGCTCTACGCAAAGCAGGACTATGAGGGTCGGCTGGATATTCCACCTGGAATGGAGAACGACACCCCGGTCGAGGACGCCTACAGCTTCGCCGACATGGCGCTGGGGCGGCTGCTCAACGGGCTCTCGGACGACACGCTGGTCTTCGTGGTGAGCGATCACGGCTTTCACTCCACCGACGAGAAGGTGGAGGGGGAGCACCGCATGGCGGGGATCTGGATCGCCGCCGGGCCGGTGGTGCCGCAGAGGACCGAGCGGGTCGAGCTTCAGGTGGCGGACATCGTGCCCTCGGTGCTTCGCTGCCTGGGTGTGCCGGTCGCCCGCGACATGGGGGGCAAGGCGCACGAGGCGCTCTGCCCCTCCGTGCCCGCCGAGGCGCCGGTGGCGAGCTATCGACGCCCCGAGGACGAGGGCGCTCACACCGCGCGCATCGACGAGAGCCGCGAGGCCCAGCTCAAGGCCATGGGCTACATCGACGACCCGGAAGAGGAGGCGCGCAACAAGGCCGAGTGGGAGAAGGCGGAGAAGGAGAAGGCGGAGAAGGAGCGGCAGCCAGAGTGAACCATCCCCGCCCTTCAGAACACCGACTCCGAGACGTAGACGTGGTCGTCTGGGCGGACCTCGGTGTCGGCGGCGCGGCCCTTCAGCACGTTCTTGGCGTTGATCCGGGTGCGCTCGCCCTCGCGCAGCAGGTAGACCTTGCGCAGGTTGGCCTGGTCGTTGGCGCCGCCGGCGCGGTTGATCGCCTCCATCACCAGGAGGCCCTCCTGAAAGGGCACGGTGCCGGGCTTGCCGACCTCGCCAGACACGTAGATCACCGGGCCGGGCGGCACGTAGATGATGTCGCCCGCCTCGAGCGCGACGTTGCCGCGCCCGTAGGCGACCAGCCCGTCCAGGCTGGTGACCATCGGCTCTCCCCCGAGCGACGGGCGCTGCACCCGGATCTCCACCGCCGCCGTGTCCTTGATGCCGCCGGCCAGGGTCAGCACGTCCAGCAGGGTGGTGGGGCCCGCCAGGTAATAGGTCCCCGGCTTGCCGACGCCGCCCAGGATCTGCACGGGCTTGCTGCCGAAGGAGGAGATCCGCACGGTGACCTGGGGGTTGACCAGGTACTCCCGCCCGAGCATCCGGGTGAGCAGCTCGTCGATCTCCGGCAGGGTCATGCCGGTGACGTGGACGCGGCCCAGCAGCGGCAGGTCCACGGTGCCGCCGTCGTCCACGACGAAGGTGCCGGACAGGCTCTTCTCGTCGTAGACCTCGACAGCCAGCGTGTCGCGCGCCCCGATCGGGTACTGCAGCAGGTCCGTGCCGCCCATGGCCACCGCGCTGGCCGGCATGCCGCCTACCGGGACCGGCGCGGACTCCACCGCCGTCTCCTGGGCCAGCACCGGCCTCGCGAGGAGGAGCAGCGCGGGGATCACATACAGCATCGATGCCTCCAGGGCGCTCCACAGGTGAGCCACCCCCCGGAGCGCAGGCTAACCTTCCCTGTCGACGCCCGCAGGCGGGCCTGACGAAACCTGGACACCGACCCATGTTCGAAGCGAACCGACTTCAGCAGGCCCTCGGCGCGAGCCCCCTTCGGCAACGCCTGATCGAGCTGTCCGTGGGCGGCCTGCTGCTGGTCGTGCTGACGGCCATGGTGGTGAAGCTCTCGCCGCTCTACGTCGTCGGCGCCGTGCTCGGCGTGGCCGGGACGGTCTACTTCTTCGCCCGACCCGAGCTGGGCGTGCTCGGCTACTTCGCCTTCCGCCTGCTGGCGGACCTGCTCTGGTGGCTGCCGCTGAACCTGGGCGGGCTGTCCGTGCTGGAGGTGCTCTCTGGCGGATTCACGGCGCTGGCGGCCGTGCTCTTCTACATCGAGCTGCGCCGCGTCGAGCGGCACCCGGTCTTCGGCGCGCTGCTGCTCTACCTGGTCGTGCTCTCGCTCTCGGCCATCCGCGGCGGAGACGTCCGCGACGCGCTGGAGATCCTCGCCAAGCACATGAGCCCCTTCCTCATCCTCTTCCTCTCCACCGCCCTGTTCCGGCGGCCCGAGGACTGGCGGAAGGTGATGGGGATCTTCGCCTGGGTCGGGGCGATCCCGCTGCTGGTCTCGATCTACCACCTCGGCACCGGGCAGATGTCCAGCGTCAGCCTGGCCGGACTGAACCGCCTGCTGGGTGGCTACGAGAACCTGCACAACCACGGCCACATGATGCTGCTGCTCTCGGCCATCTACACCTTCTGGTTTTTTGTGCTGCCGCGCGGCTGGCTGCGCTGGGCGGCGCTGGGGGCGGCGGGGCTGGCGGCGATCTGCCTCTACCTGTCCTTCGTGCGCACCCCCCTGCTCGGGCTGGCCATCTTCGCCATCCTCTTCCCGATCTTCCAGCGGCGCTGGGACATCCTGGCCGGCGTGCTGCTCTCGGGCGTGGCGGTGATCCTCTCCAGCGAGACCCTGACCCAGCGCTTCGTGGACCTGCTCCTGCTCCTGGACGTGGGCAACGTCGCGGTGGACCGCTCGAAGCTGGGCAGCGGGCGCATGGGCATCTGGTCGGTCTCGATGGAGCAGTACTTCAACCGCCCGGTCCTGGACCTCGTCCTGGGCGCGGGTCTCGGCGGGCACTGGGAGATGGTGCAGAGCTACGTGGACCAGTTCCGCTCCTCGCGCGGCGGCACGCTGGGCCCGCACAACGACTACCTCTCGCTGCTCTACCAGCTCGGGCCGATCTCGGTGCTCTGCTACCTCGCCATGCAGGCCAGCGTGCTGGTCCACGCCTGGCGGCTGCGGCGCATGACCCAGGACCCCTTCATCCGCACCTTCTCCAGCTTCGCCGCCGCGCTCAGCTGCCTGGTCTTCGTCACGAATTTCGTGAGCAACTCCTTTGTCGAGCGCGTCACGCCCGCCATGGTCCTCTGGACGGTCGCCGGCCTGGTCTTCGCCATGTACCAGTGGTGCCAGCACGAGGCGCGGAGGCAGCGTGAGCTCGCCCGCTGAGCCCTTCCGGGGGCCCCTCTTCCTGGTCGGGATGCCGCGCTCGGGCACCAAGCTGCTGCGCACCCTGCTCAACCGCAGCCCGCGCGTGCGCATCCCCTCGGTGGAGACGGAGTTCCTCCCCTGGTGGATCCGCCAGTGGGAGCGCTGGGGAGATCTCTCGGATCGTGCGCGGTTCTCGGCCTTCTACGCGGAGGTGGTGCGCCTGCCCTACTTCGTCTACACGGCGGAGCGTGGCCCCATCGTCTCCGAGCAGGACTGGTACGGCGCCTGCGCCGGCTTCGGCCCGGCGGAGGTCTTCGAGGCGCTGGTCCGCCACGACGCCGGGGCGCCGCGCGGATCGGATCGAATCTGGGGCGACAAGTCCCCGTCTTATGTCCATCACCTGCCGCTGCTGCGCCGCCTGTACCCGCGGGCGCGCGTCATCCACATCGTGCGCGACGTGCGCGACCACGTGCTCTCCATGCAGAAGGCGTGGGGAAAACACCCGATCCGCGCGGCGCAGCGCTGGGTGGACGGCGTGGAGGCCGCGCGCCGGGACGCCGCCCCCTTCGCCCAGGACACGCTGGAGCTGCGCTACGAGGACCTGCTCCTGGACCCGGAGCCCCTGGTCCGCCGCTGCTGTGACCTGCTTCAGATCCCCTACCAGCCCGAGATGCTCGACCCCGGCCAGGTCACGGAGAACCTGGGCGACGCGCGCGGCATGCGCGGCTTGAAGAAGGACAACGCCGGCAAGTGGCGCGAGCAGATGGACCCCGCCCTCCGCCAGCGCATAGAGCGCATCGCCGGGCCCGTGCTGCGATCCCTGGGCTACCCGGTGGAGCACGAGGGCCCCGCCGAGCGGATCTCCGCGGCCGAGCTGAAGCTCTACCAGGCCATGGACGCCGTCGGGCTGGTGCGCGGCGAGGTCAAGCAGCGCGGCTGGCTGGGGGCGGTGCGGTTTCGGATCGACACCTGGCGGGTGTCGGGGAATCGGGGCTGAGCTGGAGCCCAGGCGAGGGATGAGGTAGAACTCGGGCACAGACAGGAGCGGGTGATGCTGATTGAGCGCTTCGCGGTGCTGGGGTTCAAGAATCTCACCGCGGAGGTGGAGCTGACGGACCTGGGCGCGGTGAACGTGATTCACGGCGACAACGGGGTCGGGAAGTCGAACCTGCTCGAGGCGATGACGTACTTGTTTCGGGGGTTGGCTCGGACGCCGCAAGTGGTGCCGGGCGGAGGGGGTTGGAGCGCACCGCAGGACTGGGACGATCTTGGGGTCGACGCACACAAAGAGATCTTCACGTTGGGCAAGACCGATCCAGTACAACTGAGGTTGAGTCTCCGGCTCACACAGTCCGATTCCGAAGAGCTGGACCTGGGGGATGGCGGGTCGTTGGCGGAGTACCTATGGGTGGCTGCCGCTATCAAGCAGACCAAGGATGGCTCAAAAATGAGCCTTGGAGCTTGGCATGTTCCATATGGAGAAGATTCGGTCCTTACAAACATCGTGGACCCTGCGCTCAGCCACAAGGTGTTTGCCTTCATCGGCCGCTCACTGAGCTCCACCCATGACACGCCCCGCCGCCGCTTCGAGATGGTCAACGTCCTCCGCCAGACCCTCGGCGACGCGCCCGTCTCCGGCCGCCACCTCGTCCCTGCCGAGCTGCTGCTGGCCCTCTACGACGCCCGCGAGTCGGTCGACAAGAAGGTCTACCAACGCTGGGAGCTGTTCAAAGACACCCTCGCCACCCTCTCCGATGTGCTCGGCCCGGGCGAGATCGTCCCCCTCTACGACCGCGCCTCCGGGAAGGCCAACCTCGCCCTTCAGCGCCCGGAGGGCCGCCTGCCCGTCCACCTGCTCGGCTCTGGCGCGCAGCAGCTCATCGCCCTCATCGGGCGGCTCGCGCTCACGGACGCGGACTTCATCGGCGTGGAAGAGCCCGAGCTGAACCTGCGCTACACCCACCAGCTCCGCCTGCGCGACGTCTTCCAGCGGCTGACCCAGGACCCCCGCGGTCCGCGCCAGATCTTCATCACCAGCCACTCTCCGGCCTTCGAGACGGGCGAGCACTTCTACGCCATGACCATGGGGCCGGACGGCCCGCAGATCACCCGCTCGCCCAGCGTCGAGGCGGCGCGCTTCACCCAGCAGGACCTGGTCATCCCGCCGATCGCCGGCCAGGCGCCGCTCTCTTACCTGACCAGCGAGGGGCTGCTCCAGGTGCCGGCCGACGTGCGCGAGCGCCTCGGGCTGCCCGGCGGGGGCGGGGTCGTGCTGGTGGACAGCGGTCCAGGCGCGGTGGAGATGATGTCGAACGAGACCTGGCTCGCGCGGGTCGGTCTCGGGGAGGACGACGAGGAGCGGCCCGATGACGGCGGATGAGCTGGCGGGCCAGCTTCAAGGCGCGGCGACGGTGGTGCTGGACAGCAACGCCGTCTGGGGGGCGAAGCTGCTCGGCCTCGCGGATCGTGTGAACCTCGTGAACCTCGGGCGCCCGGCCGAGTCGCGACTCACTCTCTGCGTACCGGCGCTCGTCCACGCCGAGCATGTCGCGCAGGAGCGGCGGCGCCTCGGGGCGGCGTTCCGTCCCGCCGAGCCGATCCAGGTGCTCACACGGAAGAACGTGACGATCCTCTCCTTCGAGGCGGATGACGCCGAGCTGAGCGCCGCTGCCATCGTCGGCTGGTTCCCGAGCAAGGAGGACTGGCGGCTGGCCAAGGGGCAGCGCGTCGCCCAGGCCCTCGGCGTGCCCTGCCCCCCCTCGGTGCCGCCCGTCCCGGCGACCCTGGACTGGTACCTCGCCGCCCAGAGCGCGGGCCGGGGCTGGTGGATGATCACGGATGATCGCGGCCACGAATTCCAGCACCTGAGCCGCCGGGCGCGCGTGTCCACCTTCCGCCACGCGCTCGCGCGCCTCGCCGCCTGAGCGGGCCGCTCACCCCTTCGCCTTCATCCCCAGCACCCGCCGCAGCTTCTTCGTCAGCGGGCGCAAGATCACGTCGTCGTCCGGCGTGTGGCCGAGCCGCCACAGCGCGGCGAGGAAGGCGAGCGGCACCAGGACCGCGGCGAGGCCGTGCACGACGAGGCCGTACGCGCTCAGCGCCTCACGAACCCCCCAGGCGCCCAGCACCGCGACCAGCATCACGCCCGCCGAGCCCCAGGTCAGCGGGAAGCAGCTCAGGAGGCGCTTGACCTGCCAGACCCGCCAGCCCGACCAGAGGACGAGGGTGATCATCGTGGCGACGGACGAGCCCAGCGCCCCGTAGCGCGGGATCATCACCAGGTTCAGCCCGAAGTTGAGCAGGGTGGCCGCCGCGCCGTTCAGCAGGTTCAGCCGCGCCATGCCCGACATCGGGATGAGCGCGGTGGCGGGCACGCAGGCGGTGAAGACGAGCTGGCCGATGAGCAGGGCGACCAGGCTGGTGGCGCCGGCCGCGTACTCGGGCTGGAACATCGCATAAACGAGGTCCTGCCCCAGGATGATGCCGATGGTCACCGCGGACGCGGTGGCGATGATCCAGCGGGTGACGAGCTTCAGCACGTGGTCGAGCTGGGCGCGCTTGTCCAGGTAGAGCAGCTCGGCGGCGGTGGCGTTGAAGATGGAGGAGAGGGCCGCCGCCGGCACGCTGCCGAGCATGGCCATGGCGCTCGCCACCTTGTAGATGCCGACCTGATCCGGGGTGGACTGCGCGGTGAGCAGGAGCTGGTCCATCCACTGGGTCAGCCGGAAGAGCATCGACGAGAGGCTCTCTGGGATGGAGAAGCGCAAGAGCGGCCCCAGCTCGAGCTGCGCCACGACGGCGCGGTCGCGCAGCACCGGCCCGAAGTGCCGCCAGAAGCGCAGCATCGCCTCGCCGAAGGTCAGCAGGTGGGCCACCCCGAAGGCCAGCAGCGCGCCGCGCACGCCGAAGCCCGCGGCGGTCGCCGCCACGCTGAGCGTGGTGAGCAGGACGGGCAGCGTGATGTTGTAGACCGAGGTCTGGGCGCGGGCGTCGCGGGCCACCCGCAGCGCGTTGACGGCGACCAGCAGCACCGCCCAGGCCGTGATCGAGAGGGCGCCATAGGGCAGCAGCGCGCCGAGCTCGGCCTTCTCCGCCGACCAGGGGTAGAGGAGCGCGGCGGCGATGTACAAGCCAGAGAGGATCGTGCCGGAGAGCGCGGCGAGGCCGAAGCAGGCCAGCAGCGCGCCCTTGAGTCGATCCCTCTCGCCCGAGCCGAGGTAGCGGGAGCCGAAGAGGACGACCCCGGAATTCATGCCCAGTGGCCCAAAATAGGCCAGGATGTTCACGATGGTCGTGACGGACGTATACAACCCGAAGTAGTAGACCCCGAGCGCGTTCGAGAGCTGCCAGGTGTTCACCAACCGCAACCCACGGTTGATCAGCGCCCCCGCCATGGCGATGCCCGAGCCCTTCGCGACGCCGGCCGCCTCCTTCAGCGCGCCCTCGCGGACGCTCTCTGCAGGCGGCTCCGGGCGGGCAGCCGCCGCTGGCTCTACCTCGCGCGTGCTCATCGTCTCAGACCCGGCTCCAGCCGGAGAGGTCGCGGCCGAGCAGCTCGCCCAGCGCGGCGACCTCCGAGGCCATGCTCGCGGTGAGCTGGCGTTTGACCTCGTCCTTCATGGGCGGGCGCTCGCCGTAGCGGATGTTGACGCGCCGCAGCCCGCGCAGGACGAAGCGCCAGCCCGGGACGGGGCTGGGGGCCAGGCCGCGCAGCACCGCCTGATTGGTGGGCAGCTTCAAGAAGCGCAGGATCATCCGGCTGCGCGGCGCCTTGTTCTCGTTGCGCGTCCAGGCGTCCTGGGCCAGGATCGTGTCGAGGTCCAGGCCCTCGGTACGCGCGCCGAGGAATTGCAGAAGATCGAGGTAGACCGCGGCGTTGTCCTTCTTGAAGTCATCGGCCAGGATGACCTTGACCCGCTCGCGCCCGAAGATCCGGAAGTAGCGCGCCACCTGCTCGGAGAAGCGGGCCACCTCGCTGTAGCGCAGGGCGCCATGGGGGAAGGAGTTCGCGGGGATCCGCTGGCCTTCGCGGCGCTCGGGCTCGGCGGCGAGCGCCTCGCCGAACTCCTCGATGTCCTCGTTGCCGGTGAACAGCAGGTGGCTGTGCAGGGAGTGCAACATGCTGACCGGGTTGCGCAGCATGATGATGATCTGCGCGTCCGGGCAGAAGTCCTTGATCTCCTGGGCCGCCGTGCGCGAGTACAGGTACCAGGTCGAGGACTCGCCGGCGCGGGCGGCCGCGGGAGCCTCGGCGAAGAAGCTCAGGTAGTTGTCCAGCGTGCGCGCCGGAGTGTTGAAGCCGAGGTCGGCGCCGAAGAAGTGCAGCTCCTTGGTCGGCATGAACAGGTCCGGGTGCCGACCCAGGAAGGTGTCCATCAGCGAGGTGCCGCACTTGGGCGCACCGACCAGGAAAAAGTCCGGCCTCTTCATGGCGTCTCCGTCCAACGCTCAGGCCTTGGGAGGGGCCTTCTGCGCCTCTTCCTGGTCCTCGCCGTAGTAGCCGTAGGCGTAGTTGTAGCCGTAGCCATAGCCGTAGCCCGAGCGGCGATAGTCGAACTTGTTGACGATGGCGCCGAGCAGGTTCGCGTGCATCTCCTTGAGCTTCGTGCTGGTCTGGACCACCAGATCGCGCGGCGTCTGGTTGGAGAAGACCACCATCAGCACGCCGTCCACCAGGCGCGAGAGGATGAGCGGGTCGGAGACCGCGCCGATGGGCGAGGAGTCGATGACGACGATGTCGTAGCCGGTGATCGAGTTGAGGAACTCCAGCATCCCCTCGGAGTCGAAGAGCTCGGCCGGGCTCTGCGAGGGGCGCAGCAGCGGCCCGCCCACGAGGATGTCCAGGTTCGGGACATGGGTGTGCTGGATGGCCTGGGCCAGCGTGGCCTCGCCCAGCAGCACGCTGCTCAGGCCCAGCGTCGCGTCGAGCTGGAAGAGCTTGTGCTGGGTCGGTCGCCGCAGATCCGCGTCGATGAGCAGGATCTTATGGCCGGTCATGGCGATGATCGCGCAGAGGTTCGACGAGATGAAGCTCTTGCCCTCGAGCGGCAGGGCGCTCGTGATCAGCAGGCGGCGCTGGCGGTGGTCGGGCGTACGAAAGAGGACGTTGGTGCGGATGTCCCGCAGGCGCTCCGCCACCTGCGACTTGGGCCGCGCGTAGACGAAGAGGTTGCGGTCCAGCTCGCTGAGGCCCTCGAGATCCTGCGGCGAGAGCATCGGCACGGGCCCCAGCGCCGGCACGCCGATCAGCGCCTCGACGTCCTCCGGGCCCTTGATCGTGCGGTCGATGTACTCCATGAAGAAGGCCAGGGCGACGCCGCCCATCAGCCCGATGAACAGGGCGACCGGCAGGTTTCGCGACAGCCGCGGGCGCACCGGCTCGAAGGTGGGGATGGCCTCGTCCACGAACTGGACGTTGTTCGCCTCGACCACCTTCTCCAGGTCGACCTCGGAGCGGCGCTGGTCGAGCGTGCGGAAGAAGACGTCGTTCTTCTCCGCCTCGGCCTTCAGGTTGTTGAAGTCCAGCAGCTTGCGGTCGAGCTGCTGAACCTCGATCTTGGCGCCCTCGATGGCCTGCTTGAGCGCCGCCTCGCGGTCGCGCGTGACCTGGAGCTCGGCGCGGATGCCGCCCACGATCTCGTTGACCTGCGCCCGGATCTGAAGCTCCAGGCTGCGGATCTCCGTCTCCACCTGCTGCAGCGAGGGGTGCTTCTCCAGGTAGCGGGCCTCGAGGGCCGCCTGCTGCTGCTGCTTGGCGCGCAGGTTCTGCAGGCGGTCCTGGAGCACGGCGTCCTTGCTGGCCAGGTAGTTGGCCAGGCCGAGCCAGTCGTCGGTGCGCGACATGGCGAGGCTGCCCGAGTAGGCGGCCTCGAGCTCGACGCGCTCGACGTTGGAGCGGGTCCAGGCCTGCTGGAGCTGCTCGAGGTTCTCGAAGATGATCTGGCGGCGCTCGTCGGCGCCCACCAGATCGTTGGCGACCTTGAATTCGTAGAGGGCGACGTCGCTCTTGCGCTTGGTCTCCTGGTAGCTGCTCTGCAGGTCCGTGAGGAACTTGAACGCGTTCTCGCTGGCCTGCAGCGAGCGCTGCAGGTTCAGGTCCATGTAGGTGCGCGAGAGGGTGTTCGCGTAGAGGGCGGCGGTCTCGGGCTCGGGGTGCTCGATGTGGATGTGCACCAGAAACGAGCTCATCTCGGGCTCGAAGGTGAGCATGGCCGTGAACGCCTTGACGGGATCCTCGATCTCGTCGAACTCGATCACGCCGTGCTCTTCGCGCAGGCGCCGCAGCACCTCTTCGATGACCGTGCGGCTCTGGACGATGGAGTACTGCGTGGCGTAGTAGGCGCGGCGCTCGTCGGGCGTCGAGACGTCTACGACCTCCGAGACCTCCTGCATGTTCAGCACGCTGGGCGCCTTCGGGCGGATCTCCAGCGTCGCCGTGGACTGATAGTACGGCGTGGAGATCAGCGAGACGACCAGCGCGCTGATGAACAGCGCACCGGAGAAGGTCGCGATGATCCCCCAGCGCTTGCGGAGGATGCTGAAGTACTTCAGCAGGGTGGCTTCGCGCCGGCTCTCGACCTCGGCTTCCATTCGCCTTGACTCCAGGATGACCGGCTCTTGACCCCGGACTCCGTCCAGGTCGATAAGCTAGCACACGATGACACCGACGGCCAAGGACCCGAC
>CAZKWG010000085.1:0-15965 GCA_964556105.1 uncultured Enterobacterales bacterium
GGTGGGCTGGTGGGGAGGGCGATGGCCGCCCTGGCGCCCGAGCAGGTGGCCGCCCTGATCACGCTGGGCACGCTCCCCGCCCCCGCGCTGGTGCCCCCCAACATCCGGCGCGGCCGTATGCGCGCCGGTACGCTGCCCGCCCCCATCTTCGACCTCATCTACGGAGCCCGGATCAAGCACCGCCTGACGGAAGAGGGCGTGGACCCCTTGATCACCTCACAGCTCGTCTCGGAGCTGCCGGACAAGGCCGAGATCGTCCGACGTCTGGACGCGGTCCTGGGCTGGGGTCTGCCCGAGGATCCCGGCGTGCCCTCGCTCTGGCTCCTTGGGCAGGTGGACGCGGAGTCCCCCTGGACCCCGGCGGACATCCTACGTTTCGTGCCTGGCGCCTCGGTGGAGGTCGTGCCCGGGGGCCACCGCGCTCCCCTCACCCACCCGCTCGCCTTCCACGACGCCCTCGAGCGCTTCCTGGACCGGCGCGTCTGAGGCGTCTGGGGCGCCCGCCGCTCAGCGGATGAGGCTCTGCAGCGCGGCGCGAATCTGCGTGGGATCCGCGGTGTCAGCTAGATAAGCTAGCGGGCCATAACGACCCTCCAGATGCCGATAACGCCGCGGCTCGCCGTCGAAGTCGTAGCTGAACAGCACGGGCTGGGCGTGGCCCGCGTCGCGCAGCGCGGCCAGCACATAGGCGCCCTGGTTGTCCTCCAGGAAGCGGCGGGCGCGCTCTTCGTCGCCGACGAAACGATCGATCAGCACGGCGAGATCGCCGAGCAGGCGCGGCGCGCGGTCGAACTTCATGTCCAGAAAGATGGCGTCGAAGCCATCGCGGGCGAGCTGCTCGAGCGCGTCGGGGCCGTCGCCTGCGCGGACGAAGACGAAATCCTCCCCGAGGAAACGGCACAGGTTCAGCACGTACTCGCTGCCGTCCTCGATGACCAGGATGCGCGGAAGCGCCATCAGTCCACTCTCCCTTCCCAGGATAGACGATCTGGGGCGCCGCCTCCGGGCAAGGTGGTGGTCTCCAGGTCGGCGCCACCCGGCGTCTCGGCGCGCGGGAGGCGGACCACCACCGCCTTGGCCCATCCTCGCTCCGGCTCGACCAGGACGCTGCCGTCGTGGCGCGTGGCGAGATCGACGACCAGCCCGAGGCCGCGGCCGATGTTGCGGCTGCGGATCATCGCCGTGGTCAGCGTGCCGGGCGCGTTGTCCCGGAAGCGCAGCAGCACGCTCTCCAGGCCCGTCACCACGTCCACGTCCTCGTCCATCCCCAGCCCCACGCGGCGCTGCCCCGGCGCGAGCCCCTCACCCACGGCGCGGTAGGCGTTGCGCAGCAGGTTGGCGACGATGTCCTCGAGATCGCCGCGCAGGATTCGGGCGGGGAGCCCGCCCACCGGCACATCCAGCTCCAGCTCGGGCAGGGCCTGGCCGGAGAAGGCGGGCTCGGCCCGGACGCGATCGTCCACCGTGCGCAGCAGCTCGGCGTCGATGGTCAGCGTGCTCATCTCGCGCAGGAAGCGCCCGAGGGCGCGGTAACAGGAGCCGTTGAGGAGATCGGAGAGGCTGCGCAGCTCGGCCGAGAGGCCCCGGTGACCGCGCCAGGGCCGCCGCAGATGCGGCTCGAGTCGCTCCAGACGGCGCATCCCGGCGAACATGGGCGCGATGACGGGGTCCTTGCGCCGCAGGTCCAGGCGGACGCGGTGACGCCGGCCGAGGCGCTCCAGGCTCTCGATGTACCCGTGAAAGCGGGCGACGATCCCACGATCACCCGAGCCGGGGGCGCCGAAGAGGCGGTCGGCGGCGAAGGCGACGGCCTGATGATCCCCGCGCTCCAGGGCGCTGGCCACCTCTCCGAGCAGGGTCGTGTTGTGCTTGAGCACCTCGTGGCGCAGGGCGGAGAGCACGCTGGCCAGATCGTGGACGCTCTCCGGCGCGCGGCTCACCAGGCGGCGCAGGGTCGAGCCGCTCTGGCGCCAGATCAGGCCGCCGAGCCCGGCGACGACGACCAGACCGCCGACCAGCCCCAGCCCGAGCTGCCGCTGGCGGTCGCGATGCTCGAGCTCGCGGCGGAGGGCCAGGGCCGGCTCGTTCTTCAGGCCGCCCGAGGACGAGGCGAAGTAGGCGTCCAGGTGAGCGGCGGCCAGGTCGACCTGCTCGGCGGCGAAGGCGATCTCGGCGAGCGAGTACCAGGCGTCGGCGGCGCCGGCCTGGGCGGCGCGCTGGAGCAGGCTCGCCGCCTCCTGCTCGCGCCCCTCGCGCCGGGCCAGCTCGCCCAGGTAGAGCAGCACCTGCGGCTGTTGAGGATCGGCGTTCAAGGACCGCTGCCACGCGGCGACGGCCTCGGCGCTGCGCCCCTGGGCCAGCTCGAGCGCCGCCAGCAGGTTCAGCGCGGCCGACCAGCCCGGGGCCTCGGCCAGGACGGGGTCGAGCTCGGCGCGGGCGGCCAGAAGATCGCCGCGCACCTGATAGACGCGCGCGACCCGATACCCCGCGCAGGTCTCGGCGGAGATCTTCGGCGGGCAGCTCCCCGCCACCTGGCGATCCGGCGGCTCGGGGGTCTTGCGCGTGAGCGCGTCCAGCCGCCTGCGCGCGTCCCAGGCGAAGTCGGCGCGCGGCTCCGCGACGATGGCCTCGCCCAGCGCGCGCTCGGCCTCCTCCCACTCGCCCAGGCCCTGGAGCACGCACCCCAACTGGTACTGGAGCTCCGGCCAGGCGGGGCGCAGCGAGAGGGCGCGGCTCAGGGACTCGGCCGCCTCGCGGTGGCGGCGCCCGCCATAGGCCTCGGCCAGCAGCAGGCCCAGGCGCGCGTGCCAGGCGGCCTCATCGGGAGCCAGCGCCACCGCCCAGCCGAACGCGATCTCCGCCTGGTCCAGCCGCCCCGCCGCCTGATGGACGTCGCCCAGCGCCCCCCACCCCTCCGCCGACCGTGGATGGAGGCGGACGATCTCCCGCAGGATGGCGAGCGCCTCCTCGCCCCGTCCGCGGGCGAAGCGCCGGCGCGCCTCCTCCACCCGACCGCGCGCGGCGAGCGGGAGCGGCTCGTCTCCGCCGATCGCCAGCGCCCGCGCCGCGTGCTCCACCGCCCAGCGCTCCATCCGGCCGCGCGCCTCCTGAACCGCGCCGCCCTCCGGCCACTCCTGGCTGTAGCGCTCCAGGAGGCTGAGCGCCTCGGCCTCGTGGCCGGCGTTCTCCAGGGCCACGGCCAGCGCCACCAGCGCCTCGCCGTCGGGCTCTACGGCGCCCAGCAGGCCGAGATAGGTCTGCATGGCCTCCAGCGCGCCCAGCGGATCGCTGCCGGCCCGCGCGCGCGCCTCGTAGAGATAGGGCCATGGCTCGCCGAGACGCAAGGTCTGAAGCCGACGATAGAGCTCGGCGGCGCGCTCGGGGTGCTCCTGCTCGACCAGGCGGGCCAGGGCCTCCACCGCGTCGGCCTCATTGGGCAGCCGCGCGTAGGCCGCCTCCGCCAGCGCCGGGTCGCCGAGCGCCTCGTAGGCCGCGCCCAGGCCGAGGACCGCCGGGGCGAAGGTCGGCTCCTGGGTCAGCACGAGCTGATAGCCCGCCACCGCCCGCCGCGCGTCGCCCGCGTCCAGCGAGCTCGACGCCGCCTCGAACATCTTGCGTGTGGCGGAGTCGAGCGTGTCCTCTGGCGCGGCGAGCGCGGCGAGGCAGCAGAGGAGGCAGAGGAGCAGCGGCATGAGCGGTCCGCTCAGAGCGTAGCCCTAAGGCACCTCACCCCGCCACCAGGCCTGCCCACCGGTGCCGTCCCGGGCGACGGCGTAGAGGCCGAGCCCGGAGAGCGTGTCCGGGGCCGTAAACGACACGGTCAGATCGCCCTCCTCGGAGACGAGGACCTCCTGGTCGAAGGTCCCGTCGGTGGAGAGCGGCGCGAGGAAGAGGGTGGCGTCGGTGGCGGTGTCCCCGACCTCCTCGGGATCACCGAGGGAGAACG
The DNA here is from genome assembly GCA_964556105.1 of uncultured Enterobacterales bacterium. Taxonomy (GTDB): domain Bacteria; phylum Myxococcota_A; class UBA796; order UBA796; family CAZKWG01; genus CAZKWG01. The sequence continues at coordinate 3,947 of CAZKWG010000085.1, forward strand.
CCAGATCCTGCGCCTCTCCCGCGACCAGGCTGAGCGGCCCGAGCGGCCCGACCAGCAGCGGGTTGTGGTTGCGCTCGGCCTCGGAGCGGGTCGAGACGAGCAGATCGCGGGTGGCGAGGCAGGCCTGGTCCATGGCCAGCCCGCTGACCAGGGCCTCCGGATCGCCGAGCTGCGCCGCGAGCGCCTCGAACTCCGGCGTCCCCGCCGCCGGATCGGCCTGGACCGCCTCGAAGACAGGGCAGGCGCCCGGCGCGCAGGCGAGGATGAAGAGCGGCAGCTCCAGCTCCTCGAGGCCCTCGCTGAAGACCGCCGAGAGCAGGGCGGGGATGACGAGGCTCGCGCTGGCCTCCTCCTGCACGATCGGGACCACCTTCGCCCAGTCCGAGGCGCGGGCAGAGAGCAGGGCCTCCGCGCAGCCGTCGCCGAGATCGGTGCAGCTCCAGACCAGGAGCTGGTCCACGCCCAGGCCGTCCGGATCGACCACCAGAAAGGAGAGGCTCACGGTCTCGCCCGGGGTGGCCTCGGCGGGCTCGGCCACGGCGGAGACGACGCTGAGATCCGAGATCAGCGTGCGCGGCGACTGGTCGAGATCGCAGCCGCTGAGCGCCGCGACCAGGGAGCCCGCTACCAGGAGCCCTGAAGGCCGAAGACCGGCAGGATGGGCAGGCCCGTGATCGGCTGCTGCGCCGTGTAGTCCCAGGTCCACGACATCACCTCGACGTTCTTGTGGTTGGTGGCGTTCTGGAGGTCAAGGTAGGTGGTCAGCTTCCACCGGCGGAGCTGGACGTCGCGGTCCACGCGCACGTCCAGGGTCCAGTAGGCGGGCAGGCGGTCGCTGTTCTCGTCGCCGAAGATGGCGTCGTAGCCGCCGCTGTCCAGGTCGAGCGTGCGGCCGATGACGGGCGTGTAGGGGTTGCCCGAGCCGTAGCGCAGGCGCGCGCCGAGGCGCCACCGCTCGTTGAGCTCGCGGCTGGCCAGCGCCGTCACCACCAGCGGCTGGTCGTAGTCGAAGAGCACGTAGGGCTCGCCCGCGGCGTCGGCGCGCAAGGAGCGGCTCCAGGTCACGGCCAGCCAGCCGAAGGTCTGGTCGGTGGTCAGGCGCAGCAGGCCCTCGACGCCGTAGACCCGCCCCAATCCTGCGTTGTTGCGCTGCCCCTCGGACGCGATGCCCTCCGTGCGGTCGCGCTTTACTAAATCATACAGTTTATAATAGAAGCCCGTCATGTCCACGCTGAGCGTCGGGCTCAGGGTGCGCTCGCCGCCCAGCGTGGCCTGAACGGCGTGCTCCGGCCCCAGCGTGGGATCGCCGCCCAGCTCTTCGAGCACCTGCTCCACCGCGGCGAACTGGGAGTAGCGTCCCAGGCTGCCCTTGAGCACGGTGGCCGGACCCGGCTCCCAGCGGGCGCCCAGGCGAGGATCCGCCGAGAAGGTCTTGTACCCCTGCATGAACCAGGGGTCGAGGCGCAGCCCGGGTGTCAGGCTGAGCGCGCCGAGCTGCACGCCGGCCTCCGCGTAGGGCGAGGGCGAGACGGTCCAGGCCGTCGCGTCCAGGGTCAGCCCGAAGTCCTCGAGATCGTAGACATAACGCTCGCGCACGGCGTAGAGGTCGGCGCCCAGCCGCCAGAGCACGCGCCCTCCCTCCTCGGGCGTCCGCGTGGCCTCCTCGCGCAGGACGACGTGAAAGGGGCTCTCGCGCACCTCGCCACCAAAGACGGCGATCTTCTGCGTCTCTGGCCCCACCAGGAAGGTGGTCTCCGTGTGCCAGCGATCACCCCAGTCCTGGTCCCAGCGCAGCATCGCCTTCTGGAAGTTGATGTACAGGCCGATGGCGATCTCGTCAGCCTGCTCCTCGTCGCCGGAGATGGTGAAGCGGTCGTCCGAGGCCAGGGCGAGCGCCTCGAGCGTCCCGCCGGGGAGCCGGCGTTGAACGCGCGCTTGGAGGTCCCAGTAGCGCGGCGCCCGCACGGCTCCCGCCCCGAGCCGGTCCAGCACGGGATCGAGGATCACGTCGATATAGGAGCGCCGCCCGGAGAGGGAGAACGAGGTGTCCTCGCCCAGCCGGCGCTCGATGAAGGCGGTGCTCTGGTAGAGGTCCACCGAGACGTAGCCGCTGTCCTCCTCGGGCAGGTCGGGGTCGGTCTGCAGGTCGATGACCCCGCCCAGGGTGCGGCCGTAGCGGACGCCGTAGCCGCCGGGCAGATAGACGACCTGCTCGAGCACGTCGCTGTTGAGGACGGTGGACAGCCCGCCGAAGTGGAAGACCAGGGGGATGCGCGCGCCGTCCAGGTAGAAGGCGGAGTCCTCGGGGCCGGTGCCGCGGATGATGAGCTGGCCGATGCCGAAGGGCGCCCGCGCCACGCCCGGCAGGTTCTGCACCGCCTTGATCGCGTCCCCGCCCGAGCCGGGCAGGACGCGGAGCTGCTCGATGGGCACCACGCGCTGCGTGACCTGCGGCGTCCCGCGCCGATCCTCGACGATGACCGTCTCCGAACCGCCCTGCTCGCGGCCCAGCTCCGCGCCCAGGGCCAGCTCCAGCTCCAGGGCCTGACCGGGCAGGATCTCCACCTCCTGAGAGAGGGGCTCGCGACCGGCGCGGGTGACGCGCAGCCTCCAGGTCCCGGGCTCCGGGCCGGCCAGGGCGAAGGCTCCGCTGCCGTCGGAGAGCGCGCGCCAGGGAGGCGATCCTTCGCGTTCGAGCAGGATCTCTACGCTGGGGAGGGCGCTCCCGTCCTCGGCGGCGCGCGTGATCCCGGCCACGGTCGCCGCCACGGGCGCGGCGGGCGAGAGCACGTAGACGTAGCCGACGACGGAGGGAGCGGCCTGGCCCAGCGCGTCGAGCCCCGGCGAAAAATAGAGGTTCCAGGCGGCCTGCACGGCGGCGCGATCCAGGGCCTCCTGGCCGGGCGCCACCAGCTCCACGCCCGTGACCTCGCCCGTCGCGGAGACGCCGAGGCGCAGCTCTACCCGGGTCTCCGTGGCGTCGGGCAGGAGCAGGTCGGGCGGGGCGACGGCGGGCGACGCCCGGATCAGGCTCGGGAGGCGAGGGCCGGGCGCGGGGGCCTCCTCGGGGACCTCGGCGGGAGCCTCCTCGGGGACCTCGGCGGGAGCCTGCGCGACGGCGAGGCGCGGGCAGATCAGCAGGAGGATCAGGGCGGCAGGGAGCCTCGACATCCACAGGGTATAGCGCCGCGGGGGCCCACCCGCTGCCCCTGCTCGCGGCGAGCGCCGGGCCTCCGACTCAGCCCACCTGCTCCTTCAGCTCGCGCACCTTCAACCCGAGCTGGTTGAAGCGGAGCTGAATCTTCCGGGCCCCGTCGGCGTCGCCGAGCAGCACCGTGGACATGGCCGTGAAGTCGCCCTTCTCTTGCAGATAGAGGCGCACGAAGAACTGCCGCTCCACGTCCTGCGCCACGCGGTTCAAGGTCTCGTGGGGGCGGATGCGCACCTCGACCTTCCAGCCCTCGGCGCTCTCCTCGTCATCGTCGGCCAGCCGGCCGGCCAGCAGCAGGTCGCGCACCAGCTTGGGCCGCACCTGCACCACGTCCCCTCGCCCGCCCGAGCCCGGCGAGCGCCCCGCGCCCACGGCCTCGGCCAGCGTGAGGGTGACGGCGTTCTCGATGGCCATCGTGAACTCGCGCAGGTTGCCGGGCCAGCGGTGGCGCCGCAGCAGCTCGAGCGTGCGATCCGGGAAGAGCAGGACGACCACGCCCGGCACGGGCTCCGGCATGTCCTCCTCCGCCACGACGCGCACGCCGCCGACCTCGGGCTCCAGGCCCGTCCAGACGCGGGCGCGGTAGTCGGACAACAACTCCTGCACGTAGCGGTCCTTGACGACGCGCTCGACGGTGAAGTCCAGCAGACGCTCCAGATCCATGCTCCGCTCGTGCAGGGTCGGCAGCTCGACGTTGCAGGCGGGGTTCAAGCGCATGTAGAGGTCGGCGCGGAAGCGCCCCTGGCGGACCAGCTCGCCCAGGTCCTCGTTGGTCGCCACGATCAGCTTCACGTCCACCGCGCGCTCGCGGCTGTCCCCGATGCGCACCACCGCCCCCTCCTGGAGCACGGTGAGGAGCATCTTCTGCGTGTCCTCGCTCAGGTTCCCGATCTCGTCGAGGAAGAGCGTGCCGCCATCGGCCTCCTCGAAGGCCCCGCGCCGATCGGCGACGGAGCCGGTGTACGCGCCCTTGACGGAGCCGAAGAGGTGCGCGCCCACCAGATCCTTGGGTAGCGTGCTGAGATCGACGGCGACGAACTTACCTTTCCGGGCGCTTCGCGCGTGGATGAAGTGCCGCGCGATGAGCGACTTGCCCGTGCCGGTGGGCCCGCTCAGGATGACGGGGAGCCGGCCGCGGGCCAGGGTGATCAGCCGCTGCCGGATGCGGCGCATCGCCAGCGAGCGCCCCCAGTAGATGGGGCCCTCCCACTCGGTGCCGCGGCGCGCGGCGAGGATGCCCTGGACCTGCGCGCGCAGGCTCCTGGCGTCGATGTCCTCGTCATCGAGGAAGTAGGTGTACTCTTCGGCGTCGTGGCGGTCCGCCTCGCGCTCCAGCGGCACCTCGCCGCGCGCGCTCATCAGCACCACGGGCAGATCGGGCAGGTTGCGGCGCAGGGCCGCGAGGATCTCCACGCCCTGGCGGCGGCGCGCCTTGTCGATGTCCTTCGGCGTCGGCTCTGGTGGCAGCCCGAGGAGCTGGTCGGTGGGGATGTCGAAGTGGATGTCCAGCAGGACCAGCTCGACCTTGCGGCGCAGGGCCTTGAGCTGGTCGTGGGCCTCGGCCCAGTTGTGCGCGGGGCCGTGCCAGACGTGCTCCGGCATCACCCTGCGGCAGAGATCGAGGGTGCGGTCCTGATCGTCGATGACGAGGATATCAGCCATGACCGCCCTCTCCGAGCCGCGCGCGCGCCCGCCCGTGCAGCCGACGCGTCGCCTCCGAGACCTCCGCGCCCAGGGCCGCGGCCCGCCGCAGCGCCGCCTCCGGGCCGTCCAGGTCAGCGGCCTCCAGCGCCTGCATCGCCGCCCCGATCGCCACGATGTCCGGGTCTCCCTCCAGCTCTGACGGGCGCATGCGCGCCCAGACCGACCAGGCCGACTCGATCTCGTCGCCGCGCCGGCGGGTCGAGCGCAGATCCGCCTTCAGGGCCGCGCGCAGGGCGTCGAGATCGGAGCCGCCCTCGACGAAGCGCGTCTCGAAGCGGATGTATTTGCCGAGATCATGGCGGAGATCCGAGAGCCGGTCCACCAGCTCCTCGAGCGCGGCCGCCGGGAGATCCTCGAGCTTCAACGCCGCCCCCGCCGCTTCGCCTTGGACTCCCCCCGGATCAGATCGGGCGCGCGCGCCGGGACCGCCGTGGGCTCCACGTCGAATTCCCAGGTGATCCCGATCTTCTGCGGCGTGGCGATGCGCAGGGTCACGAGCAGCGGGCCCTTGCGGCTGCTCACGCCGCGCACGTGGACGGGCTGGTCGGTCTTCGCCGAGCCCAGATCGACGCCGTCGCCGCCCTTGACCTCCACCTCGGCCGCGATCCAGTCCAGCGGCGGGTAGAGCGTGAGGACGAAGGCGCCATCGGGCGACCGGATGGCCTCGGCCCGCGGCGTCTGCGGGAGGGGCGGGAGCTCCGCGGCCACGCCCACGCGCGTAAACAGCAGCCCCACGCCGAGCATCAGCGTGGAGAGGACACGGCGGAGAGGGGGCCGGGCGAGGTCCATCGCGCCTCACGTAGCACGGCGCGCCGCTGGCTGGCGAACCCGCGACCCGGACCCGGCTCAGCGATCCGGTCCTGGCTTCGTCCAGCTTCGCACGAGGCTCAGGTAGTCCGCGCCGGTAGGCGGCAGATCGACGACGGGGGCCGAGCGGGGGCCGAGCCGCTGCAGCGCGCCGAGGACGGCGGCTCGGACCTCTGGCGCGCCGATGAGCTCCGGCATGACATCGGCCGGAACATGGCCGCGTCGCACGAGATCCTGCGCCATCCCGGCGGCGGCCCAGGCCAGCTCGCCGGTGCCGGCCAGAGACTCCGCCAGGACCTCGTCCGCCACGCCCGACGAGATGTGCCCCAGCCAGGCCAGCACCAGCGCCGCCTGCCACCAGGAGTGGATGGGGACCAGCCGGCTGCCCAGCGGCGCGAACCGTTCGGGCGGCACCCCCTGGGCGAGGCGGATGAAGATGCGATCGACCGCTGAGCCCTGGCTCAGGCGCGAGAGCGCCTCCAGCGCCGCGTCGATGCCGTCCGGGTAGGCGCCAGAGGCCTCCAGGATGCGCGAGAGGTCGGCCGGCGTGACCCGCCCCGCCAGCGCGTCGGCGTAGACCGAGTAGACCAGCGCGTCCACCTCGGCGTCATCCCCGAACAGCGTCTCGCCGACCCCGGGCCCCACGCCGACGCGCGACTGCAGGAGGGTCGGCAGCTTGTAGCCGAACTGCGAGCGGATGGCGCGAATGCGACCGCGGCGAAGGCTGGCCAGGTTGTCCTTGAGGATGAAGCTCTCGTATTGCACGCCGTCCAGGCGCAGCTTCTCCTCCAGCACGTCGCGCATCTGGGTGGGGGAGCCGCTCAAGATGAAGACGCGCGCGCCGGGCAGCGACCCCAGCGCCCGCACCAGCACCGCCGCCCCCGGCACCGCCCGCTTCTGACCGGCCGACTCCGTCGCCGAGCGCACCAGCCCGCGCAACGAGTGAAAGTCCGTCTCGAGGTAGGTCTTGTCCAGGTCCCAGCGGTAGACGTGCATCATCACTGCAGACGGTAGATGGTGCTCCCCGGCTCGGCCGCCAGGAGCTGCTCGGCCGCCGCCCTCCGGACCGCGACCGGATCCTCTCGCAGACGAAGGATCTCATCGCGGAGCTGAGCGTTCTCGACCTCGATGACCTGCACCCGATCCTGAACCCTGTGCAGGCGCAGCTTCAAGGCGTGGCGCTCCAAGAGGCCATCGTCCCCGAACACCACGCCCCAGATCCCGACCAGCACGATGGTCGCCGGCACCAGGCTCCACAGCAGCCTGCGACCGAGCGACGAGAGCAGCGACCGCCACGCCCCAGCGCCGCTCCTGCTTTGCGGGCGGCTCGTCGTGCGGTGCTGCAGCGGTGTGGGCTGCGGCGGTGAGTGCTGTTGACGCGGCAAGAGGTACCCGTCGCTGAGTCAGCTATACACTATCAGACCGGCGTCTGGTTGTCACTGCCTGCCGCGCGGAAAACCCGGCGGTGCGACCACCCTCGGGCAGGGCAAGCTGGCCGCGCGGATCTGCGCCGCGGTCTGCTCGCAGGTCTCGCGCACGGTCTCCGCGCCGGCGCAGGAGGGGCCGCCGTTGCAGGCGTGGGTGACGCCCAACGCGTAGCCGACGCGCTCCGGGTACGGCGTCTCCAGGGCGGCGACGCGCGCCACCTCCTCAGCGCCCGGGCGCGCGGTGGCCCAACGCTCCAGGGCGTGTACGGCGCAGTCGTTGGCGAACTCCCCCGCCGCGCGGGTGCACCAGTCGAGCTGACGCGCCACGTCGGTCTCCGGCCGGGCCTCGAGCAGCTCGAAGGCGCAGTCGGCGTTGCCCTGGCAGACCTCGAGCAGCACCTCCGTCGAGAAGCCGAGCCTCGGGCTGGCCCGCGACTGCGTCCACGCGCGCCGGCACTCCATCTCCAGCGCGCCCGCGAGCGGACAGACGCGGGCGACGTCCATGGGCGAAGGCAGGTTCGCCGCCTGCTTCACGATGCAGTATGCCAGCGTGTTCGTCGAGCGCGCGTAGGGCGCGCAGGGCTGGAGCTCCGGCGGCAGCGGCTGGACGTTGCGCTGCTCGGCGCAACCGGCGAGGATCAACGCCGCAGATGCACCTGCGAGAGCTTTCGCGTACACGTCTCGCGCTCCTGGCCCATCAGCAGGCCGCAGAGGGCCTGGCCGGCCCGAGGTTCGATCTCGCGGTTGTGGTTGATCACCCAGGAGAAGATCGCCGCCCCGCGCACCACCGGGTCCTGGATCTGTTGGGCGAGCCCGTAGGCCTGCTCGTGCTCGGCGCCCGGCAGCGCGAGGATCCGATCGTGCAGACAGAGGTCGCGGTCCATGCCCGGCGCTTCCCGCTCGCAGCGCTCCCCTCCGCCGCAGCCGACGAGCAGCAGGACGATGGCGAGCATGGGGACCTCCTGCCACAGCTTAGCCGAGCGGAGCTCCCAACGGGGTCGCCGCGGTGGCCTTCGGCGGCCGACGGGATACGGGACGAGCGGAGGTGTCATGTCCTCGCCCCGCTTTCCCGAGCCGCCCGCCGCCGTCGCCCCCACGCCCCTCCCCCAGGTCGACGCTGCCCTGGCGAAGCTCGCGGGGCGCAAGGACAGCTGGATCTCCGTTGGCCTGCCTCAGCGCGTGGCGCTGCTCCGCGCCTGCATCGACGGGTTGGAGGCCGTAGCGGCCGAGTGGGTGGAGGCCGCCTGCAAGGCCAAGGGCATCGACCCGCAGAGCTCGCTGGCCGGTCAGGAGTGGCTCGGCGGGCCGATGGCCGTCGTGCGCAACCTGCGCCTGCTGGTCGCCTCGCTCGACGCCGGGGGCCAGCCGGCGGTGCCCGGACAGCGCACCCGCCCGGACGGCCAGATCGTCGCCGAGGTCTTCCCCACCGGGCTCATCGACAAGCTGCTGTTCACGGGCTTCCGCGCCGAGGTGTGGATTCAGCCGGGCAAGAGCGCCAGCCAGGGGCAGATCTACCGCGAGAAGGCCGCTGGGAAGGCCGGCAAGGGCAAGGTGGCCCTGGTGTTGGGCGCCGGCAACGTCAGCTCCATCGGCGCGATGGACGCGATCTACAAGCTCTTCGTCGAGGACGAGGTCTGCATCGTCAAGACCAACCCGGTCAACGCCTACATCGGCCAGCACTACGAGCGCGCCTTCGCCGCGCTGGTGAGCGAGGGCTACTTCGCCGTGGTCCATGGCGGCGCCGAGGTCGGCCAGCACCTCTGCCAGCACCCGAGCGTGGACACCATCCACATCACGGGCTCCGACCGCACCCACGACGCCATCGTCTGGGGCGCCGACCCCGCGGAGGCGGCGCGTCGCAAGGCCGCCGGCCAGCCCCTGTTGACCAAGCCGATCACGTCCGAGCTGGGCTGCGTGACGCCGGTGATGATCGTGCCGGGCGACTGGTCCGAGGATGACCTCACCTTCCAGGCCCGCCAGGTGGCCTCGATGGTCGAGAACAACGGCAGCTTCAACTGCAACGCCGCCAAGGTGCTCGTGACGGCGAAGGGCTGGGCCCAGCGCGACCGCTTCCTCACCAAGGTGAGCGAGGCGCTCGCGGCGCTCCCGGCGCGCAAAGCCTACTATCCCGGAGCGCTGGACCGCTACAAGGGCTTCCTGGAGCGCTACCCGCAGGCGAAGAAGCTGGGCTCCCCTGGCCCCGACGTCGTCCCCTGGACCGTGATCCCCGAGGTCCCCGCCCAGAAGGGCGAGTACGCGTTGACCAACGAGGCCTTCTGCGGCGTGCTGGCCGAGGTCAGCCTGGACAGCGTGGACGCGGCGGGCTTCCTCGCCAGGGCCGTGGACTTCGCCAACGACGTCTGCTGGGGCACGCTCTCCTGCAGCCTGATCATCCACGACGCGACGGCGAAGCAACACAAGGCCCTGCTGGAGGAGTCCATCGCCAGGCTCCGCTTCGGCGGGATCGCGGTCAACGCCTGGGCGGCGATGGTCTACGCGCTCTCGGTGACCACCTGGGGCGCCTTCCCCGGCCACACGCTGGAGGACATCCAGAGCGGGAGGGGCGTGGTTCACAACACCTTCCTCTTCGATCACCCCGAGAAGTCGGTGGTCTACGCGCCCTTCCGCATCAAGCCCACGCCGGCCTGGTTCTCCGATCACCGGAACCTGCGCGAGCTGGGGCTGCGCCTGACCCGCTTCGAGGCCAGCCCGAGCCTGCTCGGCGTGCCCAGCGTGGCCCTGGCGGCCTTGAAGGGCTGAGGGCGCGCGCGGGGGAGCGGGGGCTCAGAACCGCGGAGACGCCCCGATCACCATGCGCGCTTCGGGCGTCGCCCACGTCGCGGCGCCTGCTGATCGTCGCGCTGCGCCTCGGCCGAATGGGCGTGGACGCGCGACAGCAGCGCCTCGGCCGGCAGGCGCGTCTCAGGAGAGAGCCGCTGCAGTCGCCGCGCGTCGCCCGCGGCGGCGAGCAGCGCCTCATAGAGCGGGCGCCAGGCGCGCGACAGGCCCGCCTCGGCGAGCAGACCGGCGGCCTCCGCGGCGTGGCCAGCGCGCGCGCCCTCCAGGAGCCAGCTCAGGACCATGTGGAAGGTCCCCTCGGTCCAGGGGCCGCTCCCCAGCAGCCGCCGCAAGAGCGGCACGGCCTCGGCCCAGGCCCCCCGACGCAGGCGGGCGCCGATCAGCACCGCCTGTGGTCCGGCCGTGCTGACCCGCCGCGCCAGCTCCCCGGCGCGCGACTCCGCCTCCTCCGGCGCGCGCCCGGTCGCCAGGAGAAACCAGGCCAGGCCGAGCTCGGCGCTCATCTCCGCCGGGCCACGCGGCGAGGCGTCCAGGGCCTGCCGCAGGGCCGCCTCCGCCTCGGAGAGCCGCGCCTCGTTCCCGGAGAGCAGCTCGCCCAGCGCGCGCCAGGCCACGGGAGAGCGCGCTCGCAGGCCGATGGCGCGCCGCAGCGCCCGCTCCGCCGCGGTCGCCAGCCCGCGCCGCGCCAGGAAGAGCCCCAGCCCTGTGCTGGCGTCCGGGTCCTCCGGTCCACGGCGCACCGCCTCCCGCCAGGCCTGCTCCACGCCCGTGGCGGGCCCGTGCTCCTCGCGCAGCCGCGCCAGCGCGCGCCAGAGGGCGGGGTCGGCGGGATCGCGGGCGAGCGCCTCCTCCAGCGCCTGGGCGGCCTCGCGACCGCGCCCTTGCAAGGCCAGCAATTCTGCCAGGCTGCCCCAGGACTCGGCGCGGGTGGACTCCAGCGCCAGGGCCCGGCGCACCGCCTGCTCGCCCTCCTCCACCCTGCCAGCCTCGGCGCCCAGCACGTTCCCCAGGTTCAACCAGGCGATGGCGAGGCCGGGGGACGCGCCGATCGCGCCCCGGTAGGCGGCCTCGGCCGCGTCGGGCCGCAGGAACTCGCGGCGCAGCAGATTTCCCAGGTTGTTCCAGACCCAGGCCAGCGATCGGTCCAGGCCCAGCGCGCGCTGGTAGGCCTCCTCGGCCTCGGCGAAGTGGCGCAGGGTGTTCTTGCGGAGATCGCCGAGCCGCCCCCACTGACCGGCGGCCGAGGGGTCCAGCGGCGGCAGGCTGCGGGGCAGCGGATCGATCTCGATGCCCGAGGGCGCGTCGATGGCGCGGCTGAGCGCTCCCCAGCCGATGGCCTCGGGCCACTCTTCGATGGCCCACGCCGCCGGCACGCGGCGCCCGAGCCGAGCCTCGCCCGCGTCGGCGCCGTGCAGGAGCGCGAGGAAGCGCACCCGCTCGCGCAGGTCCTGCCGGGCCTCCCCCGACGCGCGACAGCGCAGCCAGGCGTCGAAACGTCGATCCGAGAGCAGGAAGCCGGTGCGGCCGCTGTCGGGCAGGTCCACCCGGTCCAGCGCGCCCAGCTTGCCGAGGCGGCTGAGCTGCGAGGAGACCGCGTTGACGTCCAGGCCGAGGGTCTGGGAGAGCTCGGCGGCCGTGCTGGGATCCGCGCGGGTGGCGAGGCCGAGGGCGACCCGCCGCGCCTGATGCGCCAGCGCGCCGAGGCGCAGCGCGTAGGCGGGGGTCGCGCGATCCAGCCAGCGCTCGGCCACGCTGCCCAGGTCGTCCGCGTCCCCGAGCGCCAGCACCTCGAAGAGCTGAACCAGGGCCGCGGGGTTTCCAGCGGCCAGCGAGAGCAGCGCGCGCGAGCGTCCGGGATCGTTCATCACGTCCAGCACGGCGCTCGCGCCACGGGGCGCAGCGAGGCGGCTCATCAGCTCGCGCGCCACGCTCTCCGTCAGCGGCGCCAGGTCCAGCGTGGTCATCCCGAGGGGCGCCGGCTCGGCGGTGCGGCGCCCAGACCCGATGAGCGAGACCCGGGGGGCGCGGGCCCGCGCGACGCCCAACCCGCGACCGCCATCGTCGAGCGCCT
>CAZKWG010000086.1:0-15894 GCA_964556105.1 uncultured Enterobacterales bacterium
GCGGCCGCCCCGGTCTCGCGGACGGTGTGGTGGATCTCGCCGCCCCAGCCCGCGGCGCGCAGGTTGCGCAGCAGGGTCTCTTCGATGCGCTGGCGGGCCTCGGGTCCGTGCTCGGGCTTGAAGGTCAGGACGAAGCTGAGGCGGTGCTCGCTGAGCTCGCTCTCGGAGATCATCCCGGCGCGCCAGACGCTGCGGCCGGACACGGGGTCGCGGACCTGTGTGGCGGCGGGCTCGAGGATGGCGTGGGCCTGAGGTTCGGTCACGGGGAGCGCTCCAGGTGGAGCTCGCTTCTAACCGAACGGCGCCGGTCTGGGAGGGGGAGGGTCGCTACTCCCGAGCCTGGCCGCGGATGGCGCGGAGCATGGTGCGCCGCACGGCGACCGCGAACTGCTCGCCGGTAAACGGCTTCTCCAGCCTTCCCCAGGAGGGGTCGAGGGCGGGCTCGTTCTGGGGGATGTAGCCGCTGACGATGAGCACCCCCAGGCTGGGGCGGCGCGCGGTGAGGCGGCGGGCCAGCTCGATGCCGGAGCGCCCAGGGAGCATGACGTCGCTGACGAGCAGATCGAAGTTGCCGCCGGCCTCGTCGAAGAGGCGCTCGGCCGTCTCGGCGTCCTGGGCGGGCACCACCTCGCAGCCGCGCGCCGTGAGCTCTGTGCGCATGTGCTCGCGAACGTCGGGGTCATCGTCCACCAGCAGGGTGCGGGCGCTGACGCGCGCGCCGCCCGTCGCCAGCGTGGCGGTGTGCTCGGCGGGCGGCACGAAGACGTCGAAGCGCGCGCCCTTGCCGAGGATCGCGCGGCCGACCTCGACCGTGCCGGCGTGCTCGCGGGCGACGCGGGCGACGACGGAGAGGCCGAGGCCGGTGCCGCGGCCGGGGCCCTTGGTCGTGAAGAAGGGCTCCCAGATGCGCCCAACCAGCTCGGGCGGCACGCCGGGCCCGTCGTCCTCCACCGTGAGCACGGCGCCGCCGGCGAAGGGGCCGCTGACGCAGCGGCTGACGCGCACGCGGATGAGGCCGCCCTCGGGCATGGCGTCGCGGGCGTTCAAGACCAGGTTCAGCAGCAGGTGCTCCAGCTCGCTGTGGTTGCCCAGCACGCGGGGGAGGTCTTCGGCGATCTCCAGCTCCAGGCTGACCTCGGCGCCGAGCATGGAGCGGGTCAGCTCCACGGCGCTGGTGATCGGCTCGGCCAGGACGAGGGGCACACGCTCCGTCTCGCCGCCGCGAACCGCCGAGACGAGGCGGCGGGTCATGACGGTGGCGCGCCGGATGACCGCCTCCATGCGGTCCAGGCGCCTGGCGGTGGGGCCGTCGGCGTGCATGCGCAGCAGCTCTACGTTGCCCAGCAGCGCGCCCATGGTGTTGTTGAAGTCGTGGGCGATCCCGCCGGCGAGGATGGCGGCGGTCTCGCGGCGGGCGGCCTCGATCAGGCTCGCCTCGAGCTGTCGGCGCGAGGTGATGTCGCGCAGCACCAGCAGGGTGCGATCCTCGGGCAGCGAGCTCGCCACGCTCTCGACGTGCAGCTCGACGCTCTGGCTGGTGCGCAGCCGCATCTCGGCGCGTCGGCCACGATCGCGGCTCTCCAGGTGCAGGGTCGCCGCCGCCTGATCCTCCGGCACGACCACGTCGAGCAGCGCGAGTCCGCGCAGGGGGCGCTCCAGGAGCGCGCTCGCCGCCGGGTTGCCGCTCTGCACGTAGCCGTCCTTGCCCACGACGAGGATGGCGTCGCGGCCCTGCTCCACCACCTCGCTGTACCACTCGGAGGCCTCGGAGAGCTGCAGGATCAGCGCCATCGTAATGGTGACCACGAAGACGAGCAGCCCGCCCGTGATCAGCGAGCTCCCGAAGGACCCGGGCAGGACGAGATCGAGGCCCAGCGTGCCGGAGAAGGCCGCCGTGGCGAACGCGAAGGCGCCCAGCGCGGGGACGCGGTCGCGCATGCCCTGCACGTACATGGCGACGGTGAGCGCTATCGTGCTCAGGAAGAGGGTCTGGTTCACCAGCGCCATCCAAGGGGCCAGCGTCCTCGGGAGGAGGAGGGTCGCCAGGACGGAGAGGGAGCAGAGCGCGACCAGGGCGCGCACGTCCCGCCGGGAGGGCTGCCGGACCAGGTGCGCCACGAAGAGCAGGCTGGCGACGAGGGAGAGCGGGACCAGCACCCCCCACCAGGGGACCACCTGGGGAGGCGGCGTGCGGACCGACAGCGGCTGGCCGTCCAGGAGCTGAAGCTGCACGCCCAGCAAGGCCGAGAGGACGCCAAACCAGAGAAACTGTCGGCGTTGGGGGCGCAGGGCGGCGATGCCGGCGGTCAGCGCGCTGGACATCATCAGCACGGCGACCAGGACGCCCTGCTCGCGCGCGACCGCGGCCTCGGCGACGCCGACGCCGCCGCTCCACGGCATGTCGCGCAGGTTCCAGGCCACGACGACGACGGCGGTCCCCACCGTACAGAGGGCGAGGACCTGCGCGAAGCGATCAGCGTCTGGCGGCCGAGGACGCATCGGCGGATGCTACACCGCCGACGCGCTCCGTGCCGGATTCAGTTGGAGAAGCTGTTCTGGACCTTCTGGAACATGTTGATCGTCTGATCGGTGACGCTCTTGATGCGCTCGGGCGTCGCCTCGATCGCCTTGATGTCGGTGCCGAGGATCTTCGTGATCTTCGGCAGCTCGGCCGCCGTCAGACCGTTCTTCTTGATCAGGTCCGGGCTGAGCTGGCCGGGGAAGGCCTTGGCCTCCGCGACGAGCGCGGTCACGGCCTGGGGGAGGGCCTCGATCTGCTCGAGCGCGGCGCTCATGTCGTCCATCATGCCGTTGACGGTGTCGATGCCCTTCTGGACCTCCTCCGGCACGGCGTCGGTGGCCTTGAGCTTGGGGACTCGGCCCTTCTCCAGGCCGACCGTGACCTTGTTGTTGGCCTTCTTCTTCAGCTCGGCCAGCGCGTCCTCGAGCGAGGTGGTCTCGGGCAGGTTCAGCGAGGCGGCGAGGCCCTTGTTGGCGTCGCGCAGCTTGTTCTCGACCGACTCCAGCGTCGTGTGGATGTCCTTGGCCTTGGACAGGGTCGGATCGAACTCAGCGATCTTGGTGAGCTTGATCTCGGGGTAAGCCGGCTTGTCGTCGCTCTTCTTGTCGCCGGCGAAGGCGGCGTTGGAGAGCGAGGCGGCGAGGAGGAGTCCAACGAGGAGACGGTTGCGCATGGAGCGGTCCTTTGTCGAGGGGAGCGTGAGGGGTCTGGTTTGGGTGCCCCGAACGAACCCTCGGACTATGGCGCCGCTTCCGCTCCGTCAAGAAGCTGGCACAGAAGCGACCTTGCTGGCTGGGATCGGCTCGACGGAGGGCTCGATCACGCCGTCCAGCACCCTCAACACGGCCTTGTAGCTGCCGAATGGTGGGTAGACATAGGTGCCGCGGATGCGCGGGTGCTGCATGACCTCGAGGAGCGTGTCGCGGGCGACCTGAATGCCGACCTCCCGCTGCGCGTCCTTGCCGGGGACCGCCTTGATGGCGCGCAGCACGGTGTCGGGGATCTGCATCCCCGGGACCTCATTGTGCAGGAACTCCGCGTTGCGTGCCGAGACCAGCGGCATGATGCCGACGAGGAAGGGCACCTTTCGACAGCTCGCCGTCTTCTCCAGGAAGCGGTAGAGCAGCTCCTGATCGAAGACCGGCTGGCTGAAGAAGAACTCCGCTCCTGCTTCTACCTTGCGCGCGAAGCGCTCGGCCTCGAGATCCATGTCCACGGCGCCCGGATTGCAGCCTGCACCAACAAAGAGCGCGGTCTGCCCCCCGATGGGACGCCCGGAGAAGTCCAGCCCACGGTTGAGCTGCTGCACGAAGTGGATGAGGCCGATGGCGTCGATGTCGAAGACCGCCGTGGCGTTCGGGTAGGTGCCCATCTTCGGCGGATCGCCCGTGACGGCGAGGATGTTGCGCAGACCGGTCGCGTGGCTGCCGATGAGGTCCATCTGCATGCCGAGCAGGTTGCGGTCGCGGCAGCAGTAGTGGACGACCGTCTCCATCTCCGGCGTGCGGCGGCGCACGAGGTGGGAGAGGGCGGACGGGCCCATGCGGGCCACGGCGCGCGGCCCGTCGGCGATGTTCACCACGTCCACGCCGGCGCGGTAGAGCATGTTGGCGCCCTCGACCGCGTGGCCCGGATCGATGCCGCGGGGCGGGTCGAGCTCGACGGAGACGCAGAACTTCCCGCTGTGGAGGCGGCGCGCGAGCTCGCTGCGCTGCTCCACCGGCACGGGCGTCATCGCCTCCTCGGCGGCCTCCACCTTCTTCCTGGCGCCCCCGCTGCCGATGGCGAAGGTGCGGCTGTGGATGCCCGGCGAGATGGAGCGGAGGAAGGTCCGCATCTCCTTGACCATGGCGGGGGTCGTGCCGCAGCAGCCGCCGACGATGCGCGCGCCGCTCTGGGCGAGGCGGCGGGCGTACTCGGCCATGTACTCGGCGTTCGCCAGATAGAGCGTGCGGCCCTCCACCGTCTGGGGGAGCCCGGCGTTGGGCATGGCGACCAGCGGCGCCTGGGTCACCTTGGCCATCCGGCCGACGATGTCCAGGATGCCGCGCGGGCCGTTGGCGCAGTTGGTGCCAAAGGCGTCCACCTTCCAGGACGCCATCGAGGCGGCGGCCTGCTCGGGGCTGGGGCCCTCGAACTGGGTCTGGTCCGGGCCGCTCATCGGGAAGCTCATGCAGGCGACGATGGGGCGGTCGGTGACGGAGCGCACGGCGCGCACCGCCTGCCAGAGCTCGGCGATCTGCGAAAACGTCTCCAGCACGAAGAGGTCGGCGCCGGCCTCGGCCAGCACCGCGGCCTGCTCCCGAAAGCAGGCGTAGGCCTCTCCCGGGGTCAGGCGGCCGACGGGGGTGAGGGCGGCGCCGAGGGGGCCCATGCTGGCGGCGACCCAGGCGTTTCCGTCGGCCACCTCGCGCGCCAGGCGCACGCCCGCGGCGTTGATCTCGTTGTGCCGCTCGGCCAGGCCGAAGGGGGCGAGGCGGAAGCGGTTGGCGCCGAAGGTGTTCGTCGTGAGGATGTCCGCGCCGGCGTTCAGGTAGCTGGCGTGGATCTCCGTGACGATGTCGGGGTTGGTGAGGTTGACCTCGTCGTAGGAGCGGTTGATGAACACGCCCCGGGCGTAAATCTCCGTCCCCATGGCGCCGTCAAAGAGGATGGTCCGCTCTGCCAGCGCTTCACGAAAGGGCTGCACGTCGCCTCCATTCCAGCCTAGATACCGCGACCTGGGCGGGATGGTCTATGGGGCGTGGGGGCCTGAGACAACAAACGACGAGGTGTCGGTTCCGCGTCGGCCGGCGCCCCTCAGTCCATCCCCTTCGGCGCGCGCCAGACGCGCTCGGCCGGGACGCTGTAGAGCTGGTCCTCCTCGAGCAGGTAGCCGCTGAGGCGCCCGCCGTAGACGCAGCCGGAGTCCAGCCCGAGGGTGTGGGGCCGGCGGTCGACGAGGCCGCGTCGCGCGTCGTGCCCGTAGAGGGTCAGCGGGGGGCCGCGCACCAGCTCCCACCAGAAGGGGTTGGTCGAGCGCTCGTCGCCGTCGGGGTAGCGGCGCATGTTCAGGAGCAGCTCGCGGGGCGTCGCCTGCGGGCCGCCCTCGGGGACGACGCCGGCGTGGACACAGCGCCAGCCGGGGCCCTCCAGCCAGAGGGGGCGCTCGCGCAGCCAGTCGAAGGCGGCGGAGGGGAGGCTCTCTCCCGGCGTCCAACGGCGCAGCACGTGATCGTCGTGGTTGCCCAGCACCGCCTCGGCCCCCGTCGCGCAGACGATCTGCCAGACGCCTCGCGGGTCGGGGCCCTTCGTGAACAGGTCGCCCACCAGGATGAGCCGGCTCGGCCCGGTCAGCGCGAGGAGGGCCTGAAGCTCGGCGGCGCAGCCGTGGACGTCGCCGACGAAGAGGGTGCGGCTCATGCCAGCAGGTGCTCCAGGATCAGGGCGTTCATCCGCTCGGCCGCCTCGACGTTCGGGGAGTGGCCGACGCCTGGGAGGATCTCCAGGCGGCTGCCGGGGATGCCTCGCGCCAGGACGTGCGCGTTCTCCACCGACGAGACGGCGTCCTCGTCCCCGTGCAGGATCATCGTCGGCGCCTGTATCTCGTGCAGGCGGCCGCAGACGTCGAAGCCGCGGAAGGCCTCCCACTGGCGCTGGAGCCCGCGCGGATCGGTGGGGTGGCGCGCGCGCCAGCGGGCGAGGTTGCGCAGGCGCTCCGGATGGCGCTCGCGGTAGGCGCGACCAAACAGGTATGGGAGGATCTCATTTTCCCAGCGCGCCTGCTCGGCGTCCGGGTCGCTGAGGGGAGGGGAGCGCAGGCTCTCCACGCCGCCGGGCGCGCCGCGCGTGTAGCCCGCGTCGCTGCACGAGGTGCCGCCGAGGACGAGGCGGGACACGCGCGCCGGGTGCAGGAGGGCCAGGGTCATGGCGACCCGCCCCCCGAAGGAGAGGCCGACCAGGTGCGCGCGCGCCAGCCCGAGCTGGTCGAGCAGCCCGAGCAGATCGTTCGCGTAGTCCGCCATCGTCACGGGCACGTCCATGAGCTCGGACTCGCCGGTGCCGCGATGGTCATAGGTGACGACGTGCAGCCGGGCGCTGAGCGCGCGCACCTGCAGCATCCAGGCCGCCTGCGCGCTGCCGAGGCCGCCGATCAGCACGACCGGGGGCGCGTCCGCGGGGCCGCTCTGGTTGTAGGCCAGCGAGGGGGAGGTGATCGTGTGAGGCATCCCGCTGGAGGTACCGCGATCTCGAACCTTCGGCGAGCGCTCAGTCGCGCGGGGGCCGCACGGTGATCCGATCCAGCGCCCTGTCCTCGTCTTCCGGCGTGTACATCGGCCAGGCGTCGCGCCCGGGTCCCTCCTCTCCGCAGGGGCTCGGATCACCCCAGGGGGCGAAGACCGTGACGTCGGGATCGACATAGACGGGGCGGCCCAGCAGATCGGCGAGGCGCCGCAGCAGGGCGCCGCTGTGCTCGCCGATGCTCGTGTCCACCGAGGTGCGCGCGCTGCTGGCGCTCATGTACAGGCGGTGCTGCACGACGACGTAACGATAGCCCAGGGCGCGGACGGCCTCGGCGTCTTCGGCGGTGTAGGTCCCGGGGCTGCGGGGAGACCTGCCCAGCGCGATGAGCAGCCGCAGAAAGCTGTTCTCTTCCAGGAGGGCCCGCTGCTCGGCCGGCGTGAAGACGGGGTTGTCCTCGACCATCCCGCCGAGCATGGGGCGCCCGTGGGCCGTCTGGTAGTAGAGGTGCGACTGCGAGCGCGCGTAGGGGAGCTCGATGATCGCGCCGGGCTCTCCCTTGGCCAGGCACTGGTAGCCGGGCGGGATGGCGGCGTTCCAGGTCGGGTAAGGCAGGTAGCCGTCGCGGGAGAGCTCGACGCCGAAGGAGGCGAGCGCGAGCATCCCGGCGAGGAAGCCCGCCACCGCTCCCCGCCGCCGGGCGATCTCGCCCAGGCCGGCCGCCGCGAGCACCCCGATCAGCAGCGCCGCGAGGGCCAGCGCGCGCCCCGGCCACCACAGGCGCCGCATGAACGGCACGATCTTCACCGCCAGCACGTAGAGCGGATTCGGGATCGCCCCGTCGCCCAGCCAGACCAGGTGCCCGACCGAGAGGGTCAGGGCGGCGCCGAGCATGGCCCCCAGCACCCAGCGGTGCCGGCTGAGGGCCAGCCCCAGCCCGACGAGGGCGACCTGCGTCAGCGTCAGCACGATGGCGTTCGGCGAGAAGGTCGCGGATCCATCCGGGCGATCGACGAGGAAGCCGCTGGCGCGCAGGACGGGCTGAAAGGTGTTCAAGCCGATGTCCACGCCCTCGATGGTCAGCGTCTCCAGGGTCAGGAAGGGCCAGCGCGGCTCGACGAGCAGGCCCGGCGT
Organism: uncultured Enterobacterales bacterium; assembly: GCA_964556105.1. Lineage (GTDB taxonomy): Bacteria > Myxococcota_A > UBA796 > UBA796 > CAZKWG01 > CAZKWG01. The sequence continues at coordinate 7,877 of CAZKWG010000086.1, forward strand.
GTCGCTGGCCATCGTGGACAGGATGAGCGGCAGGGCGGCGGGCGTGACGAAGGCCAGCGAGACCAGCCCCGCCACGGCGTGGCGCCCGAAGAAGCGCCGGGGGTCGGGGTGCAGGACGGCGCGCTGGGCGAAGTGAACCACCGCCACCATTCCAGCAAAGATGGCGTAGAACCAGTAAGTGAACGCTGTTAACGCGAGGTGGAGCGCGCCCCAGAGCGCGTGCTTCCAGCCGGCGGACTCAAAGCGGAGCAGGTGGTAGAAAAAGAGCGGCAGGAAGGGCTGAAAGACCTGCGTCGGCCGCCCCTCTTGCAGCTCGAAGAGCAGGAAGGGGTTCAGCGCGTAGAAGGTGGCGCCGAAGAAGCGGGCGGCCCGGCTCTCGGAGAACTGCGCCATCAGGGGCAGCGCGGCCAGCCCGTTGATCAGGATCGCGAACAGGCAGAAGACGTTGTAGCCGGAGACCGGCCCCAGGGCGGCGTAGAAGGGCTGGGCGACGATGGCGTCCAGCACGTTCGCGCCCGTGTGCGAGTAGATGTCCTTGCCGAAGGGGAAAAAGTACAGGTCGGTGTGGCCGAACCCGCTCCCCGCGGCCATCTCGCGCCCGACGAACCAGTAGAACCAGTGCGTGCCATAGGCGTCCACGCGCTCGGCGCCCAGGAAGCGTTCGCCGAGCGCGCCGACGCTCGGGCCGAAGATCAGCCCAAACAGCAGCAGCGCGCTGGCCGCGGCGGCCCAGCCTGGCCAGCGCGGCTCCTGTTCTTTGGCGTTCAAGCCTCTTCCTGTTGCGCCTGGGGTGGCGCAGGTCAGCTTGTCCTGTCTCTCGCCCTGTCGCAACGGGGATGAAAGGGAAGGACGCGCTCAGCTCACGTCGAAGCGCACGAACTCCATGGTGAACTGCCCGCGACCGCGGGTCAGCGAGCGCAGGTCGGTCGTGTAGCCCACCAGCGCGGAGAGCGGGCACTCGCCCTCGATGGTGGCCATGCCCATGTCCGAGGTGGAGCCGGTGATGTTGGTGCGCCGCGCCTGCAGATCACCAAGGACGGCGCCGAGGTTCTCCTCGGGGGCCACGACCTCGACGCGCATCAGCGGCTGAAGCACGCGGCCGCCCGCCTCCTGGAGTGCCTCGCGCACGGCCTGCGAGGAGGCGATGCGCAGGGCCTGCGGCGTGCTGGCCTCGGCGAAGAGCTCCACCTCGATCACGCGCAGCCCGACGTCCTGCAGCGGCGCGCCCTCGATGGGGCCGGCGGTCAGCGCGTCCTGGGCGCCGAGGCGCACGGCGTCGGCCTGAGCGGTGGTATAGGGCGCCTTCTCCGGGAGGATACGCGGCGCGCACTCCAGGTGGTTGCCCTCGCCGCGGGCGCGCGGGGTGGCCTCCACCTTGACGCGGGCCTGCAGGTGAATCTCCTTGTCGCCGGCCTTGATCGTCCGGTTCAGGAGGTAGTCGGTCTGGCCCTTCCCGCCGATGGTCTCGCGGGTCATGACCTGCGGCCGCCCCGCGCGCACCTTCAGGCCGAACTCGCGCTCGATGCGCTCGAAGACGATCTGCAGGTGCAGCTCGCCCATGCCCGACAGGATGCGCTGGCCGGTGTCCTTGTCCTCGCGGAAGCGCAGCGTGGGGTCCTCCTCGGCGACCTTGTTCAGGACCTCCAGGAATTTCTCCTCGTCCTTGCTGCTCTCGGGCTCGACGGCCAGCCCGAGCACGGGCTCGCGGGTGACGATGCGCTCGAGCAGGACCTCGTGGCGGGGATCGCAGAGGGTGTCGCCCGTGGTGGCCCAGCGCAGGCCGGCGCAGAGGATGATCTGGCCCGCCTCCGCCTCGTCGGAGCGCTTCTTCTGGTCGGCGTCCACCTCGAAGAGGCGGGCGACGCGCTCCTCGATGTCGCGACCGGCCAGGCGCACGGTCTGGCCGGGCTCGAGCTTGCCGCGGTAGATGCGGGCGAAGACGTGACGGCGGCCCTCCCAGAGCTGCACCTTGAAGGCCAGCGCGGCGAAGGGGCCGTTGGGCGTCATCTCGACGAACTCTTCTTCTTCCTGGCCCTCTTTGGGCTTGACGACCTTGGCGAGGGTAGGCGGGCGGTCCAGCGGCGCGGGGAGCAGCTTCAGCACGCCGTCCAGCAGGGGCTGCACGCCCCAGTTGCGCAGGGCCGAGCCCCCGAAGACGGGGTGGATGCGCCCGGACAGGCAGCCCTTGCGGATGACGGCCCAGAGGACCTCGGGCGCGATGGGCTCCTCGGAGAAGATGGCCTCCTCCAGGCTCGGGTCGATCTCCGCCGCGGCGATGAGCAGGCTCTCCCGATGGCGGCGGAAGGTGTCCAGCTCGAGCTCGGGGATGGCGTCGGCGACGACGTCCTCGCCGCTCGGGCCCTGGAAGCGCAGGCGGCGCTCGTTCACGAGGTCCAACACCGACTGGTCGTCCAGGGGCACGCAGATGGGGACCGGATTGGCCAGGAGGCGGCGGCGCAAGCTCTCCATCGCGCGGTCGAAGCTGGCGCCCGGCCGGTCCATCTTGTTGACGAAGACCAGCCTGGGGATGGAGAAGCGGCTGGCCTGACGCCAGACGGTCTCGGTCTGGGGCTCGACCCCGCGCACGCCGTCCATGACGATGACGGCGCCGTCCAGCACGCGCATGGCGCGCTCGACCTCGATGGTGAAGTCCACGTGGCCCGGCGTATCGACGACCTGGATGAGGTGGTCCTTCCACGGGCACTTCGTCACCGCGCTGGTGATCGTGATGCCGTGGGCCCGCTCCTCGGGCAGGTAGTCCATGTGGGCGTTGGCCTCGTGGACCTCGCCGATGCGGTGCAAGGCGCCCGTGTAGAACAGGACGCGTTCGGTCAGCGTGGTCTTGCCCGCGTCGATGTGCGCGGCGATGCCGATGTTGCGGACGATCTCCAGTCGGGTCTTGGACCCGCCCTTGTCGCCCGCGGCTCTCGCGCTCGCTTGTCTGTCTTCGGCCGCCACGCGTCCTCCTGAAAGAGCGCCCCTATAACGTGTCGGCTAAGGGTGGGGAGTCGCTGTGAAGGGGCCCGGTGAGCGCGGCCCCAGCCGGACAAGGGAGCTTCGATGCGCGCTAAGATCGTGTCGGTTCTGGGTGTGGGTCTGTTGTGCGCCACGGTCGCGCAGGCTGAAGAGGGTGGGGCTGTCCCGGTGGAGGGCGCCGCCGTCGAGACCCCCCCGCGGCGGCGAGCGCGCCCGCTGAAGCCGCGCCGGCGCCCGCAGACACACGGCCCGCAGACACGCGAGAGGAGATCCGCGAGATCTACGACGCGGATGGCCGCGTCACGCGGCGCCTGCAGCTGGTCGGCGGTCAGCTTCAGGAGGAGGTGGTGAACACCTACGACGCGAGCGGGCGCCTGAGCGAGCGCACGACCACCCGCGGCGCCGAGCAGCGCGTGGAGCGCTGGACCTACGACGACTCGGGCAATGTCCTGACCCACGAGACGCGGGTCGGTCTTGCGCTCGTGTCCAGCGAGACCTGGACCTACGCCGACGAGCGCCCGGCCACGTTCACGGTGGACGCGGGCGGCCAGAAGAAGGTCACCACCTGGACCTACGATGAGAAAGGTCGGATCATCCTGGTGGAGACGAAGGCCGCCGACGGGACCGTGCTGAGTCGCTCGGTCTCGGACCGGCAGGCGCCGCCCCCGCCGGACGTGCCCATCGAGCTCGAGATCAGCGGCGGCTTCGCCACGGACTCCGACGTGAAGACCAACAGCGTGACGGCGGGCTTCTCCATCGAGCGCAAGGTGCCGCCCGAGCTGTACGCCGAGGATCACCTGGAGGTGGCGGCCTATGGCACCTACACCCGCGGCATCTCACAGGGTGAGCTGACCAACGACGATCTCTCCGTGGGCTTCGGGCTGGACTACAACGAGTTCGTGCCGCGGACCACCGCCTTCCTGTTCATGAAGGTCGAGCGGAACCCGGTCGCCAACCTGGACGTCGACCTGGAGGTCGCGCCCATCGGCATCAAGTACGACCTGGTGCCCGAGGGCGGGGTGTTCTCCCTGGACGCGAGCTTCGCCCCCATCTGGAACTTCCGCTCCATCCTCATCGCCGCCGGCGGGGAGTGCGACGGAGCCGTCGTCGAGCTGGACACGCACTGCACCTTCAACAAGATGCGTGGCTCCTTCCGCGCGCGGGCGGCGCTGGAATTCGGCCCGGTGAAGGTCAAGGACGTCCTCGAGTTCCAGCCCACCTTCAACCCCGCGAGCGGGGATCTGGTGGCCGGCATCCGCGAGGAGGCCATCGTCGAGAACACGACGAGCCTGTCGGTGAAGCTCTCGCAGCGCCTCGCCCTGTCCAGCGCCATCTCGTTCACGCGCGACCCGCTGCTGAAGGAGCAGGCCGACTGCACCGCGGACCCGGAGAACCTGCTCTGCGACGGCATGATGGTGGAGAGCGCGTCCACGCTCACCCTGTCGATGAGCTTCTGAGCCTGCCGAGCCTCCCTTCGAGGGGGCTCAGCGTTTGTAGCTCAGCGTTTGTAGATGTCGTCCGTGATCAGGAAGGGGCGGCTGTCGTCCGCGTCCTCCTCGAGCAGGCCCGACGGGCAGCGCACGCGCGCGGCCTGGTAGCAGCGCGCCTTGCAGGTCGCCACCTGCTGGGCCGAGGCGTTCGACGCGCGCAGGTTGTCCTCCATCTGGCGGCAGACCTGATCGCGCCCGCGCTCCATCTCGCGCCAGACGGTGCCCTCGAGCAGGAGGGGGTCGCCGGCCCAGCAGTCGGGCTCGGGCAGGTCGGCGAAGCACAGGCGCTGGTCGCGCAGCTCCGGCTCGGGGATGCAGGCGTACCGGATGCGCACCGAGAGATCCTCGGAGCAGGCGGTGCGCTTGGGGCCGCCGCCAGGGTCGTTGGCGTTCGAGGCCTGGTAGCGCAGCAGCAGCGCGTCCGAGCCCGCCGACATCGCCTTGTCCAGGCGATCGCTGGCCGCCGCGCGGGCCGCGTCCTCGTCGGGTCCAAGGCCGGTGCTGGCCCAGGTCCCCGCGAGATCGCATCCGGCCGCAGGGCCGTTCCAGACGGCGTCACAGCGCACAGGCGCCCGGGAGCTGTTGTCCCCGGCGACGGCGAGCGACGAGAAGAGGGAGAAGAGGATAAGGGTCCGCACGTCGTTATTGTATCCATCGCGGAGCCGGCTGTCCGCACCGCGCGTGTGAAAGCGTCCTTGACGCGACTCAGAGCTCTCTCGAGGCCTGGAGCGCGTCGATGAGCGCGTCCACGTCCTCGGCCTGAGCGGCCATCTGGCCAACCGCGTTGTTGACGGCGGTGGACTCCGGCACGTCCATGCCGATGAACTCGGCGTCTACCCAGAAGGTCTCGATCCTCCGGGCGCCCCCCTCGTGCGGATAGAGGGCGATGAACGCGTACTGCTGAAAGACGACGAGCCAGTCCACGTCGAAGCTGACGCCCTCCGGGCAGAGGGTGCGGATCAGCACCATCGGCTCCATCCCCTCCGGCTCGACCCAGCGGTACTGCTGGGTGAAGGTGCGGGTGGAGAGGCCGAGGATGGCGACCTCGGTGGCTTCGGTGATCTCCTGCTCCAGCGTCTCGCACTCCCGCGCGAGGAAGCAGTCGATGTCCGTCGTGTCGTTCAGGTCGTAGACCGGGGTGTCGTCGTAGAGGTCCTCCTTGTCGCCGCGCGTGAGGATGGAGAGCACCTCGTCGACCGAGTGGGTGTAGTTGACCCCGCCCAGGGCGCCGATGATGTCGGTGGCGTCGGGCGAGACCATGCCGGCCTCCTCGAGATCGGACGAGGTCAGCGAGTGCACGCTGTAGCCGTCCTGGAGGTCCTCGAACTTCTGGTTGGCGAGGGGGAGCAGCTCCTCAGAGGTGGCCTCGGGGTAGCCGTCCTCCTGATGGTGGACGAAGCCGAAGACGACCAGCTCTTCCAGGTTCTGAGGGGCCTCGATGGGCTTGCAGCCCAGGCTCAGGAACAGCAGGACCATGGGTCAGCTCGCGTGGCGGTTCAGAGGGCAGGGTACCCGTAACCTTCCCAGTAGCCGTACTCGAAGTAGAGGCGGCCGGTCGAGGGCTCCCAGTCGGCCTCGAAGATGTTGTACCAGTTCCCATAGTAGGCGCCATAATACCAGACGACCTCGGGGTAGGCTTCGCCCCAGCCGAGGGTCCACTCCAGATCGGCGTTCAGGCCAACGTCCTCCGCGCCCGTGCTGAGGTCCTCGGCGTACTCCATCTGCACGGTGAAGGCCCAGTCGCAGTCCGGGCAGGCGTCGTCGATCTCGTTGCACCAGTCGGCGTTCCACCAGACGTCATAGTCGTCTGAGTAGTACCAGTTCAGCAGGCCGTCGTCCTCGTCCTCGTCCACGCAGGAGTCGCAGTCGTCGTCGACGCCGTTGCCCGGCTCCTCGTCGGCGCCCAGGATCTCGTCGATGCAGCCGTTGCAGTTGTTGTCCTTGCCGTCCGAGGTGTCCTCTTCTTCTTCGGGGTTGTAGCGGCGGCTGTCGTCGTCGCAGTCGTCGTTGTTCGTGGCGTAGTAGGCCGTCTCTGTCGTCGGGTCGTCGCAGAGGACCAGGGCCTCGGCCGTCATGTCGCCGTAGCCGTCGTTGTCGGCGTCGGGGTAGAAGCTGGTGAGCGTGTCGGGGTCTACGCCCGCGTCGTCGTCGTCGGCGACGCCGTTGCAGTCCTCGTCGTCGTTGTCGATGTCGCAGATCTCGATGCCCTCCGGGTTGATGAGGGCGTTGATGTCCGAGCAGTCGTCGGTGTTGTCGGCGTAGCCTTCGCCCGGGGACTCGCAGGACGTCGTGCAGCTGCCCTGCACGCCGTAGCCGTCGCGGTCGGCGTCCTGGCACCAGGTGCTGGCGTCCACGGCGTTGTCCTCGTCGATGTCCTGATCGCAGTCGTTGTCCTTCCGGTCGCAGTACTCCAGCGCGCCCGGGAAGACCTCGGCGTCATCGTCGTTGCAGTCCTCGTTGGAGATGTGGCCGTCGCCGTCCTCGTCGAAGGGGCCGGTGTCGATCACCACCTCCTTGTCACCGTCGTCACAGGCCGCCAGCCAGAGCCCCAGGAACCACATCGCGCGCATCGGTACTCCTCCCGCGTTCAGGAGAATAGCACCAGCCGGACGTCGCCGTCCGCTTCATCAGTGTCCGGGGATGATGTAGATGGAGCCGCCGCGGCTGGCCCGGGTGGAGTCCCAGCTCGCGCCGACCACGAGATCGGGCAGGGCGTCCCCCGTGAGATCGCCCGGCAGGGTGACGGCGGTGCCGAGGTAGCGCTCCGCCGCGCCCGCGTCCATCACGCCGTCCACGCGGTCGCGGTCCAGGCGCCCGGTCCGCAGGGTGGAGCCGCCCCAGAGCAGGTAGAGCGCGCCGCCGTCTGCGCCGTCGGTGCCGTCCAGATAGCCGCCGATGACCACGTCGGGGACGCCGTCGTTGTCTACCGAGCCGACGCCGATGGTCGAGCCAGGGCTGGCGTCGGCGATGGCCAGGGTGGCGTCGGCGGAGGTGCAGGGCAGGGTCCCCGTGTCCGGGTCGAGGAAGAGATAGGTCTCGTTGGCGGCGTGGTAATCGGAGATGACCAGGTCCATGCCGCCGCTGGCGTCCAGGTCGGCCGGCTTGCCTGTGCCCCGGCTGTTGGAGCCCAACCAGCCCGTGCCGCTGTCTGTGACGGTGAGGGTGGCCACGGCGTCCAGGGTGCCGTCGGCGAGCGCCGCGCTCCCCGGGATGAGCTGGACCACGCCGCCCGCGTCGCCGCCGGCTGGCCGCCCGACGAGGAGATCGGTGACGCCGTCGCCGTCCACGTCCCCGCTCACCACCGTCTCGCCGCTGCGGTCGCCGCGCCCTCCGGCGAGGAAGGCGTCCGCGTCCGACAGGCTCAGGCGCCCGGTGCTCCCGCCGCTCAGAAAGACGCTCACGCCCGGCGTCGTGCCGCTCGGGTCGCCGACGATGACCTCGGCGACGCCGTCGCCGTCGAGATCGACGCCGCCCTCCACCGCGTAGCCGGCGGCGCCGCCCCGATCGCCCTCGATGGTGCTCATCGCGGCGCTCATCGCCAGCTCGCCGCCG
>CAZKWG010000087.1:0-15867 GCA_964556105.1 uncultured Enterobacterales bacterium
GAGGGGATCATGCTCGCCCGAGAGCTGGCAGGCCAGGTGGACGTCGCCGTGCTCGACATGAAGATGGACAATGACGCCGTGGCGCGGGGTCGAACCGGCGTGGATGTAGGCCGCACGCTGATCGAAGACAGGAGATCTCCAGCGCCGCAGTTCTTGTTCTATACGGCGTACGACGAGACGTCCTACTATGCCGCAGCGGTCGAACTGGGCGCCGCAGCGTATCTACGCAAGTCCGGCGCGGACAACATGGACCTCATGCGCCACGTTCGCACGCTGGCCGTGGCCAGCCTGCTGAGCTCCCCCCGCCACGCGGCGAGCTGGCCCGAGGTCACCATCGCGAACCTGAAGACGAGCCTGATCGACGCCTTGATCTATACGTGCTCCGAGTTTCTAGGCCCGACGCTCGAGCGATGGCTGGGTGTAGAGTGCTGCCTGTTCGTAAGGCATCAGAAGCAATACATCCCAGTGAGCGCTGGGCTCACCGCGACTGGCGAGGCTCACGACTATCTCGTCTTGGACTCGCTCATCCAGAGCTCCCCGACCGGGTGCTACATCTCGAACGACGATGTGCACAATCTCAGCGGCCGCTCGCCCGTCGGCAGACTCTTCGATCAGGTCTCTACGTTCACAGCCATCGAGATCGCTACGGTTGGAGAGCTGAAGGTGCTCGCCGCTTTCGGTCGCAATCCAGCTTCACCCCGGCCAGAGATCATCTCCTCGCGAGCAGAGTACATCGGCCCCTTGGCGCTCCGGTACATAAGACCAGCCGTCGAAGCGCGCCTCTCGGCGCTACGAGACCTGATCGCGCTCAAGACTCAGCAGCTCGAGATCAGTCGGACTCAGCTACGCGGGATCGCTGGTGTCGCAGACACGACCGCGCAACGCCTCTCCGACACCCTGTCGCTTGTCGAGGGGCAGCCTACGCACGCCGCATACGTTCAGGAACAATGGAGACTCGTCGCAGAGCTTCGAGAGCTGAGCGCGACGCTGGCGACCACATTCCGGGACGACGCACACGACGCTGGTGGCAAGCGCTGCGAGATGAGCGAGGTGATCACCGATGTCCTATCGGAAGGAGAGAAGCGGGGCTTCCTCCTGCGAGACCTGTTCCGTGTGTCCTGGAGCCTGCCAGGCGCACCAGTGCTCCTTGGACGCTCTCAACTCTACCGTGTATTGCGAAGCCTGTTCACATGGCTTTGCAATCGGGCACTGGAGACGCCGCTGCCGAGGCCCATCGGGATGAGCGCGCTCCTCCAAGTGGTCGCCGGTGTGACGTTCGTCATCTTGACCCTGGAGGATCAGTCGCCGACACTCCCGCCTGAGTCCCTCGAGAGCCTCTTCCAACCGTATGCGCACCCTGTCTCCTATCCCCTCAGAGATGGAACAGTCGAGCGCGGCGTCCTGGATCTCTTCCTCGCTCACTTTCTCGTGCAACACGCAGGAGGACACCTGCATGTCACCCCCAGAGGAGAGCCCCAGACGGGCCATCATGTGTCGATCACGCTCCCGCTAGCCCACGAACAGCAAACCACCTTCGGCTGAGAACCGCTCCATGACCACGCGCTCCAGCTTCAGTGTGCTGTTGGTCGCGACGAGGCCCCACACGTCGGACGCGATCTGCTATCGTCGTGTCGTGTTGAATGACACGGACGCTGCTCTTGCAGAGCTGACAGCGGCCTCCGCTCGAAGCCTGATCAGGACAGGCGTAGCGCTCGCCATCACCGTGGTCGTGCCCTCGGGAGACGGCCAGTGGAGAGTCTCGGAAGGTGATATTTGTAGACTCCTCCAGAGCCTGCGAGCGGCGGGCTATGGGGCACAGCCGCTGCTCGCGCTGACCTCAGACGTGAGGGAGAGCGATCAAACCTGGGCATCTACAGCCTCGTGGCTGAGATATCTCTCCCGGCGTCAGAGCGGCGCCGGCCCCTTCACGCTGGTTCAGCTCGCAGGGGTCTACGACGCGCACCTGCTCGGCCGCAGACATGAGTCGAGGGTCCTCGCCGCGATCGCGCGAGCTCACCAGCGCGTCACCGTCTGGGAGGGGCCGCTCCAACGAACGCAGGGGGCATCCACCTGGCGCGTACTCTCGGACGCGCCCATGATCGAGGAGATATGCGCGGATAGCACCTGCTCTCCGCCGGAGGACGCGCCCGAGGTCGCCTTCATCGTCAGCCGCCGCCTCTCCGCCTTCGAGCTTCGCGAGCGTTGGCACCCTGGCGCCCGACAACGTGTGCTCGTCGTCGAAGGGCCCGAACGAGAGGCCCTTCAGCTGTGGAGAGACGCCTGCCCCGATCATCGCGAGGCTCATGTCTTTGCGACCCAATCGGAGCACGAGGCCGCCTTCCTGATCCTGGCCCTACGCTCGGGAGGCTCCGCTTCGCCCTGGGCCACCCTTCCCCTCCAACGGGAAGGGTGGATGAGCGACGCGGAACGTGAGCTCGTCCTGGTGCTTCACGAGGACGAGCCAGGTCAGCTCGCACCTCTCACGAGCACAGCGCGCCTGACCTATGGAGGTGGCCGACGTCTGCGCGTTCTCCGCTCGGATGGCGTCAACTGGGAGCACACGGCCCGGTCCTTCATGATCTGGCTGGACTGCGCGACGATGGATTCTCCATCCTGGGTTTTCGAGAACCATGGCGCACACGCCAGCGGCGTCGTGATGGTGCAGATTGAGGGCACCGGCCGCGAGGCCAGGGGGAGCGCACCCAACGCCCAACGCCACCCGATTCTGTTGACGCGTCCTCCTGTGGCTCTGGCCGCGCAGGCCGTCGCCTGCTGCATCGACGCCCTCTCTGACGGAGAGCATCTCGTCGACGCCCTTCGCTGGCTGAAGGCCGCTCACGCTCGGCTCACCAACCATGGTATTCCTTCCAAGCTGCTGCTGCCCCCATGACTTTCGCTCGAGGCTGAACTTCTTCACCAGCACCACAGGCCCCGCCATGCTCTCGCCCATCCCCAATTTGCACTTGTACCCGCACGGCCGCGCAGAGGTCGACCTTGTCCAGCAGGCCCTCGGCGACGAGCTCGTCCTCAGCACGGGCCTGCCGTCGGCGACCCATGTCGCGCTGATCTCCCAGAGCCCTGGGATCGTGCCGCTGGTCGAGGCCACACAGCGCCTCCGCGCGCGCCTCTCGGCCAGTCAGGAGCTGTGGGTCGTCGCGCCGCTGATCCTCGCGCTGGGAGAGTCCGCGGCGCTGCTGCGCGTCGGCGCGCAGCGGGCGCTGACGCCACGGAGCACGCGCCCGGAGGATCTGGCCGCCCGGATCCTCGCCGAGGTCTACCTTCGACAGGGGAGCTCACCCCACGCGGTCGGGCTCCTGGGCAACACACCGGCGATGCGGCGCGTTCGAGCGGACATCGTGCGCTTCGCGCCTTACGCTGAGCCCGTGCTCGTTCAGGGCGAGACGGGCACCGGCAAGGAGCTGGTCGCCGAGGCGCTGCACCGGCTCTCCGGGCGCCGTGGGCCGCTGATCTCCGAAAACTGCGGCGCCATCGCCGCGAACCTGGCCGAGAGCCTGCTGTTCGGTCACGTGAAGGGCGCGTTCACTGGAGCGACCGCAGACAGAGACGGGCTCCTCTTGGAGGCTCGCGACGGCACGCTCTTCCTGGACGAGCTCGGCGAGCTGCCTGCTGACCAGCAGGTGAAGCTGCTGCGCGTCCTGGAGACGCGGCGGGTCCGACCGGTGGGCGGACGTGAAGACCGCGCGATGACGGCGCGCGTCGTGCTGGCCACCAATCGCGACCTGCTCCAGGACGTTCGCGACGGGAGGATGCGCGAGGACCTCTACTATCGCCTCTCGACGTTGACCATCACCCTTCCCCCGCTCCGCGACCGCAGCGCGGACATCCCCCTGCTCGCGGAACACTTCCTCGAGCTGTTCAACCAGACCCAGCGGCGGCGCCAACGCCTCCCCGTTGGGGGCGACTGCCTGCTCATCCGACGCCAGTGGCCAGGGAACGTCCGAGAGCTCCGCAACGTGATCTCCCGCGCGGCGATCTTCACGGACGGAGACGATGGTGAGCTCCCCTCCAGCGAGCTGGCCGACGAGCGCTTCTCCGGCTCGAACGCCAGCGCCCGGGGCGTACACATCCGCTTCGATCCGAGCGCAGATCGCTGGGAGGACCTCGAGTTGCGCGCCCGCAAGGCCTACCTGGAGTCCCTCCTGTCCACTTGCGGAGGCGACCGCAAGCGCGCCGTGACCCGCAGCGGGCTCGGCCGCTCGACCTTCTTCCGCTGGCTGAGAGAGCTGGGGCTCGGGGCTGCAGAAGACGACTGAGGGCCGGATCTGCAGGCTATACTGCCCTCCGTGTACCGCAGAGCCCATCTCCTGCTGACCCTCCCCCTCTCCGCCTGCGCCGGAGACGCGGACAAGGCCGAGTCCATCAACGGCAAAGACTCAGGCGAGTCGCCCTCCCCCGAGGAGACCGCGGACACCGAGGTCCCGACGGACAGCGTGGACAGCGCCCACACCGGCGACAGCGCCCACACCGGCGACACCAGCGAGCCCGCCCCCTGTGAGCGGACCGGCGTGCTCATCTACGGCCCGACGGACATGGCCGGATCCACCTTGATCGAGGCGATGGGCCTGGACGTGACGGTCTGGGACGCCGACCAGTGGGCCGCGGCCACCACCGAGGACTTCGCCACGTTCGCGCTGATCGTCGTGGGCGAGCAGTCCTGCAACGGCCCCGACACGCACGGCGAGCTGATCCCGCTCTCCGACACGCGCCCCGCCTGGGGCCCCGCCATCGACGGCCGCGTGATGATCTCGGGGCTGGACCTGGAGTGCCACATCACCGACTGGGAAGAGATCGCCACGGGCGACGAGACCGTGCCGCCTGTCCTCTACCACAACGCGGTGAGCTGGCTCAGCGAGACCTGCGCCACCAACGCCATGTTCGCCACCGACTGGGGACGGCGCGACGGCGAGCACCTCACGGTCTTCGGCCCCATCGACGAGGAGCCCCAGCGCGGCGACTTCGTCAACATCCTGGCTCCCGACCACCCGCTCTTCGCCGGCATCGCCTCCGATGGCCTGAACAACTGGGCGAGCACCTTCCACACGGTGTTCCTCACCTGGCCGGACAGCTTCGAGGCCGTCGCGACCAGCGACGAGGACGCGGGCGTCATCCTGCTGCGCCCCTCCACGCTGGAGTAGTGGCTCAACTGGCTCAACTGGCTCAACTGGCTCAACCCCGATAGAGCAGTCGCTCAACGGGAGAGCCACCATGGACGCGACGGAGCTGCGCCGACGCCTCGCCGGCATCGAGGGCCCTGATCTCGAGCTGAAGGCCGCCGCGGGGGGCGTGCCGGACGACGCTTACAAGACCATCTCGTCCTTCGCCAACACGGCGGGGGGCTGGCTGGTGCTGGGCGTCTCGGAGCGCCAGGGGGCCTTCGTGATCACGGGGGTGAACGACCCGGAGCGGATGCAGAACGATCTGGTCACCGCCTGTCGATCGACGGAGAAGTTCTCCCGGCCCGTGGACGTGACCCCGCGGGTGCTCACGCTGGACGGCGCGACCCTCCTCGCGTTTCAGGTGCCGGCCGCCACCCGCTACGACAAGCCGGTGCGGGTGCGCAGCCGCAAGACCTGGGAGTCCTACGTTCGCATCGGGGCGGCCGACCACCTCTGCACGATCGAGGAGGAGGGCCGCTTCCTGCGCGACGCCTCGCTGACGGGCTTCGACGATCAGCCCGGTCGAGACGCCACCCTGGACGATCTCTCGCCGCGGGCCATCCGCTGGCTGCGGGCCATGCTGGCGGAGCGACACCCGGAGCGCGCCGACGTGGAGCTGGACGACGCGGGCTGGATGCTGGAGACAGGGCTGCTCTGCGGCCCGAACCAGCCGACCAACGCCGCGCTGCTGCTCTTCGGCCGAGACCGGGCGCTGGCGCGGCTCAAGCCGGCGGGGATGCTCGACCTGCGCTTCATCGACGAGGACTGGGCCGAGGGCGGCCCCGAGCACCGCTGGGACGACCGCGAGCTGTACGAGGACAACCTGGTCGGCACCCTGCGCGGGGCCCTCGATCGGCTCGCCCGCCGCCTTCCTCAGCCCTTCGCGCTGGACGGCGAGACGGGACGCTCGGTCGCCCGCCCGCCGGACTTTCGGGTGATCCGCGAGGCGCTGGTGAACCTGCTGGTCCACCAGGACTACGCGGATCGCAACCGCACGGCCCGCGTGCTGTGGTACCGGGATCGCGTGATCTTCGAGAACCCAGGGGATTCGTACGTCTCGCTGGGGGCGATGCTGGACGGCGGGGTGAGCCAGCTCCGCAACCCGCTGCTGGCGCGGATGCTGCGGCGCGCGGGCTTCGCCGAGCAGGCCGGCACGGGGATGATGGCGATCGTCCGCGACTGGCGCGCGCGCGGGCGCCGACCGCCGCGGGTAGAGAACGACACGGCACGAAAACAGTTCCGGCTCACCCTCTCCTTTGCGCCGCTGCTCAGCCCGGAGATCAGCGGCTGGCTGCGCCGCCTCTCCCTCACGGACGAGGACGCGGGGCGGGTGCTGGCGACGGCGCGCGGCGGGCCGACGCTGACCTGGGCCGAGGCCCGCCTGGCCACGGGGCTGCCGGGTCACCGGCTGGCCAGGCTGATCGCGCGCCTGATCAGCGACGGGCTCCTCCTGCCCTGTGAGCACGATCCGGAGGGGAGCTGGACGCTGGCCAGCGGCCGCTATGACGAACAGGAGGGGAGCGCCCGCCCACCCGCCGCCCTCGTCCGCGAGCCGAGCGGCTACACCTACGATCCGCCCCGCGCCCTGGAGCGGCACGCCAGGACGCTGCTCGACGTCATCCGGCGGCGCCCCGGCCTGCGCGTGCCCGATCTCACCCAGGAGACCGGCTTCAGCGCGGCGACGGTCAAGCGCGCGCTGATCCTGCTCCGTCAGCAGGGCGAGATCACCTTCGAGGGCTCCCCCCGCGAGGGCGGCTACCAGGCGCTCACGGCGGAGCCGCAGCGCCCGTCTTCGTAGGGGCCTCGCCGATCAGCGCCACCAGCGACGGCAGGACGGCCTGGGCGATCGCCGTGTGTCCGCCCTCGCCGGGGTGGACGGGCAGGCGGCCGCGCTCCTTCCAGGCGGCCTCCTCGTCGGGCAGGGTCTCGGGGTCGTGGGTCGCCCAGATCCCGCGCAGGTCCACCGTCCGGTGCCCCGCGTCCGCCAGCGCCGTCGCCATCCAGTCCAGGTCGTGGCTGAGCCAGTCGCAGTCGCTCCAGGCGCCGGCCGCCGCGCAGCGCTCGACGCCGGCGGGCGGGACCAGGACGAGGAGCAGCCTGGCGCCAGCCTCGTGAAGACGCGCGTCCAGGAGGCGCATCGCGGCCAGGAACTGCGCGCGACCCTCGGCGTTGGCGGCCCGCAGCGGCTCGGCCCCGCCCAGCCGGCTCACCCAGGCGAACCAGAGGCGGTTGGCCAGCCAGGAGCGGCGGGCCGTCCAGGCGAAGAGGCCGGGGACGGCGTCCGGGCGCGCCGCCACGCCCCCGCTCAGCGCGAGCAGGGCGCGCTGCTCGAGATCGTCGGCGAAGACCTGCACGACCACGACGTCGGGCTTCGCGCGGTCCAGCAGCCGGTTCAGGTCGAGCAGGATCTCGCAGTACCCGAGCCCGCCGCCGCCCACCGTCGTGAGCAGCACGCGCCGGCCCTGGTCGGCGGCCACCTTCTGGGCGAGCCCGTGCGGCCAGGCGCGCTCCGGGCCGACGCCCCAGCCCGCCACCAGCGAGTCCCCCGCCACCCAGAGCTTCAGCGCGTGCGGGTCAGGCCCCAGTCCAGGCGGCGCATAGGTGGCGTTGCGCTGCCGATAGTGCAGCTTGCCCGCGCTCCCTTCCGGCCGGCAGCCGGCCTCGCGCGCCGCCGGGTCGTTCCAGCGCATGAACTCGCCGACCTCTCGCGAATCGACCGTCTCCAGCGCCTCCAGGCTGGGCAGGGTCGGGTGGAGGGCGCGCATCACCCCCTCGCCGACGCCCAGACCGACGCCGAGCCCGCCGAGGATCAGCCCCAGCCGCGCCAGCGCCGCCCTAGTCAATGCGCGCTCGGGAGAGGGTCAGGACCTCCTCTTCCCAGCCGGTGTCGGCCTCGAAGCCGACGACGAACTCCACCTCGCTGCCCACCGGGCCGGTCATCACGCTGATGAACTCGTCCTCGGTGAGCGCGTCCGTGGGCAGGCCGTCCACCTCCAGGATCACGTCCCCTTCCGACAGCCCCATCCGCTCGGCGGGCGAGCCCGGCCACACCCGGCTGACCAGCATCCCGTCCTCGGCGAGCTCGAAGGCCACGCCGAGGCCGCCCGTCTGCTCGCTGGGGATGATCACCTCGAGCTCCGCCCGCCCCGAGGAGAGGTCCAGCGTGTAGGCGTCGGACCAGGCGAAGAGGCGACCGTCCGGGCGACCGACGCGGACGGTGCAGCCAGACTCCAGGGTCTGCGCCATGACGCGCGGGCCTCGCGGCGTGCCGCGCCAGATCTCGCAGTCCCGGCTGTGCAGCAGGAGGGGCTCCTGGACGGGCGAGCCGTCCGGGTAGACGGCGTAGACCAGGATGGTCGCGACGCTCCGCTCGGGGGCGGCGCTGTCCACCTCGACCGGCAGGGCCGCGGGGGCGTCGGCGGGCAGCGCCTCTGGCTCCGGCGCGGCGGGCAGGCTGGGCGCCTCCACCCGCGTGCGGCGCGGGCGCTCTCGCTTGGGGCGCGCCTCCGCCTGCCGCGCGGGCTCGGCGTCCGGGGTCTCACCCCCCCAGCGCAGGAGGCCCGCCACGATCAGGACGATCGCGGCCAGCGCCACCGCCAGCCTGCCCCTTCGCGACATCGCGCCCCCAGCCTCTCAGTAGGAGAGGTAGAACAGGAAGTAGCACATCTCCTGGTTGGTCCCCTCGCCCCAGGTCACGTCCTGGGGCGGGTCATTGTACTGATCGGGGTTGTCCGCCGAGTTGTCCCACCAGCAGGAGCCGCCCAGCGTGTCGCCGACCGAGAGCGTCGTCGGCTCGTCGTACATGTAGAACGCCTGGTGGTGGAAATCCCAGTCCCCGCGCGCCAGGCAGTCCACGCTGCCGTCGGCGTTCCGAATCTCCGCCTCGTAGGCGGTGCCGAGCAGGTGCTGGTGGGGGAAGACGCCGTAGATCGTGATGTCCAGATCATAGATCCAAGGCAGCTCCTCATAGACCTCGTAGTTCGCCTCGCCCGCCGGGATGGTGAAGCCGGCGGGGCCAACGGGGTAGACCTCGATGGTCTTGTCCGGGGCCTCGGTCGTGACCTCCAGCAGGTAGCTGGACTGGTCGGGATCGGGGGCCTGATCCCCGTCCCAGAAGTAGTGCATCTGCAGCACGATCTGGTCGCCCGGGGCGATCTGCATCCCGGTGCCCTCGGGCAGCATGGTCGCGCCCATGCCCGGCGCCCAGGCGTGCAGGATGGTCCAGTCGTCCTCCATCATCGGGTCGCGGCACTCGAAGCCGTCCGCGGGGTTCACGCCGCCATAAGCCTCGCCCGCGTCGCCGTTCTCGTCCTTCATCAACAGCATGTGGTGGACGACGGCGGTGTTGCCCAGGGCCACGTCCAGCCCGGTGATCCACGCGGTCTCGGTGAGCGTGTTCTCCAGGGTCACGCACCAGTACTGGTTGCCGTCGCCGTCCAGGGTGGGCGTATAGGCGAAGGGCATCGTCAGCGTGAGGTCGGGGTCCTCGATGCGCAGCGCGAGATCGGCGGGCGGCGGGGCGTCGGCTGGGTCGCCCAGCGCTACACCCTCCTCCACCCAGGCTTGTAGGACGGCCAGCTCGTCGGCGTCCACGTTCATCGCGTCGGCGTTGTCGTAAGGCCGGCAGGTAGGGTCGGCCGAGGGCGGCGGCATCAGGCCGCTCGAGACCATCCCCAGCATGAGCTCGGCGCTCGCCACCGCCACGGCTGGATCCGTGAGATCCAGCCCCGCCACGCCGTCGGGACCATGGCAGGAGGAGCAGTGCTCGGCGACCAGCGGCTCGACGTCCTCGTACCAGGTCACCTCGGCCGGGTCACCGGACTCGACCGTCTTGTCTCCGTCACAGGCGACGAGGAGGAGGGGGATGAGGCATCGCATGGCGTCTCCAGTTCAGGGATTCACCACGCAATGTCGCACTCCCGCCCCTCCTCGTCTACGCCCTCAGCCTACTTGCACCAGGACAGCGAGTAGCTGCCCGAGCCGCTGTAGGAGTAGACGCGCACGCGGTAGGTGCCCGACGTGCCCGAGTAGGTGATCGACTCGGTGGAGGTCGAGCCGGTCGAGCTGGCCACCGTAGACCAGGACGAGCCCGACTTCTTCTGCAGGTACAGGTCGAAGTCGGCGCTGGAGGGGCCGGTCAGGCTGACGGTCTGGCCGGTGACGGTGACCGAGGTGCCGGAGCTGCTGGGCTGGTAGGAGGAGGAGCCCTTGCGCGAGATCGAGCTGGTGTAGCTCGCGGTCGTGCACGAGGTGCTGCCCGAGGAGCCGCCGACGCCCACCGCCGCCCAGGCGTTGCCCACCTGGGTGTACTGGGTGCTCGACGAGCCGTAGAGGGCCGAGGCCGCGCTCAGCGTCGCCGTGCGGGCGCCGCTGAAGTTGGTGCTGGAGGTCATGTAGCTGGACAGCGCCAGGTACCAGATGTCCGCCGCGTCGTCCGCGCCGATGCCCGTCACCGAGGTCGTGCTCTTGCCGCGGGGGTGGGTGCCGCCCTCGGACAGCAGGTAGAAGACCAGGTTCGGGACGCCAGAGCCGTAGTGGACGTCCACCGAGCTGAGGCTGGACGAGTAGTAGTCGTAGCTGTAGCCGTCGTCCGCCGGGTCGTTCATGTAGCGGAGCGCGTCGCCGGACGTCCCGGGCGTCCAGGTGTCCTCGCCGATGAGCCAGGTGTCCGCGCTCTCGCCGAGCACGCTGCGCTCGACCATCGCGCCGAAGACGTCGGACATCGACTCGTTCAGGTGACCGGGCTCACCCGAGTAGGTGAGGTTGGCCTCGTACTGGGTCACGCCGTGGGTCATCTCGTGGCCGCCGACGTCCAGCACGGTGAGCGAGTTCGAGTAGACCCCGTCCCCGTCGCCGTACACCATCATCTCGCCGTCCCAGTAGGCGTTGACGTAGTTGGTGCTGTAGCTGGTGGCCGAGCTCATGAAGCTGTAGCCGTGGCTGGTGATCGCCGCCGGGCCGCCCGCGCCGTCGATGCCGGTGCGGCCATGGTTGGTCTTGAAGTAGTCGTAGGTCTTCTGGGTGACGTAGTGCGCCTCGAGGGCGTTCTTCGCGACCTCGGTGGTGCCCCAGGAGGTGCTGGTGCTGCTGGCGTAGTACAGGCTGCTGGTCGTGTTGTTGTAGGTGTACGTGCCGAGCAGATCCGTCGTGTCTTCCAGGTAGTAGGCGCTGCCGTCCGAGTAGCAGTCCACGGAGACCGTGCCGTAGGCGTTGGTCGCGCCCGAGCAGGTCGCCGTCTGCAGGTTCTCGTAGGCCCAGACCAGATCACCGGTGTGGGCGTCCACGAACATGACCGGCATGGTGGTGTCGTGGCTGCCGTCGAGCTGCTTGAGCTGCACGCGCCAGACCAGGTGGTCCATGCCCTCGTGCCGCAGCACGTAGAGATCGGCCGTGGGGTCCTCGGTGAGCTTGTCCCAGCCGTCGAAGTAGACATCGGCCGCGAGATCCATCGCCTCGTCCGCCGTGTAGTCCGGGGTCGTGTCCACCTGGATGTCGGCGAGCATGTCGTCGGTGATCGACGAGAGCTTGCCGTTCGGGTTCAGGTGGACGATGGCCTCGCCGCCGAAGACGGGCACGCCGCCCACGAGCTGCTGAACCTTCGTGTGCGCCATCTTCAGGTCATCGACCGAGACCTTGAGCGTGCGCAGCTCGCCGATGCCCTTGCCCAGCGCCGGGCCGTCCATGTCGAAGAGGTGCTCGTAGGCGAGATCTTCGGCGAGGACCAGCTCCTCGGCCGTGCCCAGGTGGAAGACCTGGTCGTCGCCGGTGATGTCCGTGGGCGCGGTGGTGCAGCCTGCGAGGCCGATCAGGAGGCCGCCGATGAGCGTGGCCGGGGTACGATTCTCGAGGTTCATGGACTGTCTCCTCTGCGGGGGATGGACGCTGGCTGGCTAGACGAATGCCGACACTAAGATACCCGAAGCGTTAGAGGGTCTCCTTTCAGGCCCTGTGAAATTCCTGTGTGGCCCTCGCGCGAGCCGACAGCGCCGCGATCATCGGAGATCGTCACATATCGTCACGCCCAGCAGCGGACACAGCCCTCCAGAGCGCCAGACGCCAGCGTCAGCGCTTTCCCTTCAGCGTCGCCACCTGGTCCAGCAGCTTGCGCCCCTCGTCGGGGTTGGCCATGTGCACGTAGCTGGCCAGACCGTGCAGGGTGTCCAGGCTCTCGCCCTCACGCAGCGCCTTGCCCTGGGACGCGTTGTGCAGCGCGGCCCGAAGCTGTCTGCGCGTCCGGCGCGGCACGCGCGGATCCTGCTCGCCGTTGACGACGAGACCGGTCACCTGCTGACGCGCGCCCGCGCGAGCTACGTGGGTCTTGTCCGGGTGGACGGTGAAGCCCTCCGCCTCGACGATGCGGCCGACCCCGCCGATGAGCAGGCCCGTGCGCGGCTTGCCCGCGGCGCCCGCTGGGCGACTGAACGTGAGATCGTCGGCGTAGCGGGTGTAGCGCCAGCCCAGCTTGCGGGCGAGCCCGGACAGGCGGCGATCCATGCGCAGGCAGAGCGCGTTGGTGAGCGCCGGGCTGGTGGGCGCGCCCTGCGGCAGGCAGCGCGGCCCGAGCGCGAGGAACCAGGTCTTCCCGTCGCGCTCCACCACCTCGCGGGGAGCCTCCGTGCAGAGCAGCGCCAGCAGCGTGGCGATCTGGTCGCGATAGCCCGCCTTGCGGAAGACGCCCTTGACCCGCGCCAGCGTCACGGTGGGGAAGAAGTCCTTCAGATCGATCTCGACCACAATGTCCGAATTCGTGTGGTGCTCGGCGTTCGTCAGGGTGGAGCGCCCGGCCAGGAAGCCGTGCACCGCGCCGTGCACGGGCAGGCGCTCGACGATCTCCCGCAGGATCGTGCGCTGCGCCTCCTTCAGCTTCTTCATCGGCGCCCAGATCGCCCGCTTCGTGCCGTCCTTCTTCGCGATGAAGAAGCGCGTGTAGTGCACGCGGCTCGCGGCGTCGCGGTGAAAGGCCAGCCAGCGCAGGTGCGGGATGCTCAGCCCGAGCGCCTCGGCGAGGTCCTTCGGCGTGTCCAGCTTCGGGACGCCGTTCTCCGAGGCGCGCTCCTCGGCGTCCGGAAGATCGAGCAGATCGAAGTCGTCCGTGTCGTTGAAGTAGACGCCCTCACCCAGATGGACCAGGTGCTTGGACTTGTAGGCCTTCCAGGTCTCCGCCGCGATCTTGCGGCGTTCTGTGGCCTCGTCCTTCAACTTCTGCTTGTAGCGGGCCTTCTCGGCCTCGCCCATTTCGCCCACGTCCGACGCCGACTTGCGGTCCACCAGGAAGCCCCGCTCGCGGAGCTGCTGCTGGATGTAGGCTTCGCGCCCACCCGCCTCGACGATGGCCTGCCACAGAGTCGCGAGATCAGTCGCCATCGGTCACCCTGCCGTCGTGTCGAGGTAGCCGCGCGCCACAAGCGCATCCACCTTCGCGAAATAGGCTTCTCGAGCCTGATCGGGCGTGTCGAAGAAGAGGGTCTGGCTGCGCGGCTTCGCGCCGCGCGGGCCCCAGGAGAGGTGGAGCCGCTTGCGGTTCAGCGAGACCTGCAGCAGCTCCTCGCCCTTGTCGGAGCGCTTGACGTAGGCCCGCGTCTCGATCTGGATCCCGCGTCGCCCCTCGGTGGAGCGACCGGCGCGGCGCTTCGCCTCCTCCTGCGCGTGCAGGGCCGTCAGCGCGACGAGGTGAGCGCAGGGGCCCTCCTTGAGCGCGTGCTTGCGGAAGAAGGCGCAGGTACACTCGGCCTTCTTGACGCGCCCCTCCTCGTCGTCGAAGAGCACCTGCGGCCGGTACTCGCGGCGATCCGCCGCCACCGTGACGCGCCCGACCAGCTCGAGCCCGGCGCCGGGGATGCGGTTCTCCGAGTCCAGGCGCACGGCATCGGGCACAGCCAGCAGGTCATAAGCCTGCTTCTCCGCCTTGTTTCGATACTCGAAGCGCTCGGTGTCCAGGCTGACGCCCAGCACCGGCCGGTAGCGGTAGACCTGCGCCGCCATGTCGAACATCACGAGGCCCTGCTGACAGCCGCGCTGCAGCGCCTCGACCACGTCCGCCGTCTTCAGGGCCGTCTCCTCGACGAGCTCGGCCACGCTGGCCTTCCGGCGCCGCTCCAGGGCCGCGATGACCTTGAGCGCGTCCGGCGAGCTGGCCTTGCGGCGGGGGAGGAGCAGGTCGAAGCTCACCGCCTGCGCCCAGTTGGCGTCGGTGAAGCCGCTCATCCCGAGCGTCAGCGAGAAGGGCCCGGCGGAGAGCACCCAGAAGCTCGGGAGCCCGCTGCCCAGCAGGTAGACGTCCACCGTCTGCACCATCGGCAGGAAGCGCCGCAGCAGCATCAGCCGGCGGCGGCCCCAGACGCGGATGACCTGGGCGCTGCGGCCCTGGTAGACCTCGCCGTGGGTGGGGAAGACCTCCTCCCAGGGCTCGAGGATCAGGCGAGGGCGCTCGCCGGGGATCAGCTCCACCCGCAGGCCGCGCCCCTTGCGCTTCTGGTCGGCGTGCATACGCAGGTGGCGCAGCACGTTGTACAGATCGATGGGGGCGATCTGGAAGCGGGTCATGCCGAGGGTCGCGGCGGACTGGACCTGCAGGAAGCCGCGCAGCCAGGTGTCGGGCACCTGGACCTTCTTCTCCAGCACCGCGCCGGCGCCGCTGGTCTCCAGGCCCACGTCGGAGGCCGGGGCGGCGGGCTCCCCCGGGCCGATGGAGAGGCGGGTCTCGCGGTAGGAGCGCAGGTGCTGCAGCCCGGCGTAGAGGGCCTCGCTGAAGTCGATGTTGGTCGTGCCGCAGACCCTCTCGCCCTCAGGAGCGAGGGCGCGACCGTCCAGCGAGACCGCGAGGCGCGCGTAGCTCGACTCGTCCCGCGAGAAGACCTCGAAGGAGAGCTCGTCGGGGAAGACGCTGACGATGGGGTCCAGCATGAGGAAGGTCAGCGGATCGTTGCGCCACAACCAGGAGAAATACTCGCGGCGCGCCTCCCAGCCAGCCCCAGCCGTGGCGCGCTGGCGCGCCTGCTTGAAGGCCAGCCAGGCCGTGCGATCCTTGGGCACGTAGCGCAGGTCGCTGGCGACCACGGCGTAGAGCGCGCACATCGCCTCGCGGAAGCCCACCGGGTTCAGCACCCGCGCGGAGGCCCGCACGGGGTCGCGGTTCTGGTTGCCGACCAGCGAGACGGCCTCGACGCCGCCCGCCGCGCCGACGCGGCTCTCGGCGGGGTAGGCCAGATCGACCGGCGTCGTCGCGGCCACGGCGGCGGCCTCGGTCGCCGCCTCCGGCGCGCTCGGCGTGGGGTTCTCCGTGCTCATGGACGCACCTCCGGGCCACCCTGGGCCGACTTCCGCGCCCGACGCGCCCGGCGCAGCGCGCGCCAGGCCGCCTTGCGCAGCCCCTCATCCTCGTCCGTGCTCTTGCCCAGCGCGATCAGCGGCGCCTCGGCCTCCGCCGTGCCGATGCGGCCGAGCCCCTCCAGCGCGCCCATGCGCACCGCCTCGGGCAGCGCACGATCCGCCAGCAAGGCCGCCAGACTGGCCGCGTCCCCCTGGCGGACCACCGCCGGCAGCACGACGCCCTGGGTGTGGACCGAGCCCAGCCCGCCGCGCACCGCCGAGGCCTGGGGCCGCAGGGCCGCCAGCGTCGTCGGATCGTCGAGCACGCGCGCGACCAGCGCCCCAGCGCGATCGGGAGCCCGCGCCGCCAGGGCCGAGGCCG
>CAZKWG010000088.1:0-15839 GCA_964556105.1 uncultured Enterobacterales bacterium
GGGAGATCTCACGGCGCGGGCCGCGGCGCAGGGCGTGCAGGTGCCGGTCATCGACGGGCTGCTCGCCGCCACGGCGCTGCGCCGCGACCTGCGCCTGGCCACCCGGAACACCGCCGACTTCGAGGCCCTGGGGGTGACGCTGGTGAACCCCTGGGAGCGGGGGAAGCGCATCGACCGCGCCGCGGATCCGCGTTAGTCCGCCGCCATGCCTGAGACGCCCTTCAAGTCCGGCTCGGTCGCCCTCATCGGGGCGCCCAACGCTGGCAAGTCCACCCTGCTCAACGAGCTGCTCGGCCAGAAGGTCGCGGCGGTCTCGCCGAAGCCGCAGACCACCCGCAGCCGGGTCGCCGGCATCCTGACCAATTCCGTGATGCAGGCCGTGCTGGTGGACACGCCGGGGATTCACGATCCCGATCGCGTCGGGTCGCCGCTGAACCGCGTGCTGGTGCAGATCGCCGAGGCCACGCTGACCGAGGTGGACGTGGTCTGCTGGGTCATCGACGGGGCGCGGGCGGCCAGTCGTGCGTCTGGCGAGAAAGAGATCGTCATGGGCGTCATCGAGGACATCGCGGCGCGCCTCGAGGCGGTCGGCGTGGACGTCGTCATCGCGCTGAACAAGATCGATCGCGCCGAGAAGCCGCAGCTCCTGCCGGTGATCCAGGCCCTCCACGAGCGTCTGCCGGACGCGGAGATCATCCCCATCTCGGCCATGAAAGGGCAGGGGATCGACGCGCTCGTGCGCGCCCTCTGCCAGCAGCTCCCCGAGGGTCCGCCGCACTACCCGGCGGACCAGCTCCTCATCGACACGGAGCGCTCGGTGGTCGCCGAGATGATCCGCGAGCAGATCTTCCGTTTGACCGAGGAAGAGATCCCTTACGCGACCGCGGTGGAGATCGAGAAGTTCGACGAGACGCAGCGCGAGGAGCGTCGCCCCGAGGTGGAGATCTACGCCCGCATCATGGTCGAGCGCGACAGCCAGAAGGGCATCCTCATCGGCCGCCAGGGCGCGATGCTCAAGCAGATCGGCATGCGCGCACGCCAGGACATCGAGGGCCTGCTGGGCTGCCACGTCTTCCTGCACCTACATGTGGCGGTGGAGAAGGACTGGAGCCGCGACCCCCGGCACCTGCGGCGCCTGGGCCTCGGGTAGCCGATCCTCGCCGTGGGCGAGGGTCGGCTAGTCATTGCTGGCCGCGGAGCTCGTCTCTGGCGCGAGGAAGGTGGTTCGTGTGTCTCCTGACACCGCAACGCCAGAGCCGTCCGCGGCGCGCCCTCCGGCCGCAATCCAGAGCGTCAGCCGCGCGCCGCCCAGCGGGCTCGCCTCGGCGTGGACCTCTCCGCCGTGCAGCCAGGCGATGCGCGCGACGATGGCCAGCCCCAGGCCGGCGCCGCCGCTGGTCCGTCCACGGTCGGCCTCCAGGCGCACGAAGGGCAGGAAGATCCGCTCCCGCTCGGAGGGCGGGATCCCCGGGCCGTCGTCCTCGACCTCGATGCGCCAGCCGCCATCGGCGCGCGCTCCGCGGAGGAGGACCTGGCTCGAGGCGTGGCGGGCGGCGTTGATCAGCAGGTTCCCCACCGCGCGGCTCAGCAGGCGGCGATCGGCGAAGATCACCGCCTCGGGCGCGGCGTCCACGGTGATCTGGCGCTCGGGGTAGAGGGGGAGATCGCGCTCGGCCAGCTCGTCGAGCAGGGCGCGCAGCGAGAGGGGCTCGGGCCTGAGCGGCGGGCCGCTCTGATCGAGGCGCGCGAAGCTGAGCAGCTCCTCGACCAGATCGTCCAGCTCGCTCACGTCGCGGTCCAGGTCGGCCGCCTGTCGCGCGCGGCGCTCGGGATCCTGCTCGCGCTCCAGCAGGGCCGCGCCGAAGCGCAGGCGGGCCAGCGGCGTGCGCAGCTCGTGAGAGACGGCGTGTAACAGGCTCTTCTGCTCGTTCATCCCGCGCTGGATGCGATCGGCCATCTGATCGAAGGTGCGGGCCAGCTCGCCCACGGGGCCCTTGTCCCGGCTCCCGACCCGCACGCTGAGATCGCCCGCGCCGAGGCGCTCCGCCGCGGTCGCCAGGCGCTGGAGCTCGCGTTGGATCGGCCAGATCGCCACCATCAAGCCGACGGCCAGGGTCAACAGCCCGAGGGTGGCCGTGAGCAGCGGCTGGGCGGAGTAGCGCAGCGCGAGGGGCGGCAGGTGCAGCGCGATGACCTGCTGGGCGTCCAGGCGGCGTCGCACGACGAGCACGCCGCTCATGCCCATGGTGGCGGCGGGGTGGCCGTCGGCGAGCCGGGCTCGAAGCGCGGGATCGAGGGCCTCGGTCGGCTCCAGCGTGACCCGCAGGCCCGCCTCGCGCGCGATCTGCGCCAGCAGAGGGGGCCGATCCTCGTCGGCTGTGGCGCGGAGACGCTCGGCGATGATGTTCAGGGTGTAGCGCAGGTTTCGTTCGGAGCGGGCCTCCTCGGTGCCGGCGTACTGGCGCAGGATGATGAAGAGGACGATCGGCAGCGCCAGGGTCAGCGCCAGCAGGAGCCCGCCGAAGAGACGCAGAAAGAGGGCTCTCACGTCGGCGCGCCGACGAAGAGGTAGCCGCTGCCCCAGATGGTCTTGATGCGAGCGGGGCTGCGCGGGTCGTCGCCGATCTTCCGGCGCAGCTTGGAGATCCGCAGGTCGATGCTGCGATCCTGCACGTCGTACTCCACGCCGCGCAGCACGTCCACCAGCACGTCGCGGCTGAGGACCTCGCCCGCACGGCTGGCCAGCAGCCAGAGCAGATCGAACTCCGCCGTGCTCAGCGCGACGGGGGCGCCGCGCAGGCTGACGTTGCGGGTGCTGTGATCGACGACCAGATCGCCGAACACGAGCCGCGACTCCTCTCTGGGGAGGGCGCCGCGCCGCAGCAGGGCGCGCAGCCGCGCCACGAGCACGCGCGGGCTCACCGGCTTGGCCACGTAGTCGTCGGCGCCCAGCTCCAGGCTGAGCACCTGATCGAGCTCGTCGCGGCGGGCCGTGAGGACGAGGATGGGGCCCGGGAAACGTCCGCGGACCCGCCGGCAGACGGAGAAGCCGTCCTCTCCGGGCAGCATGAGGTCCAGCAGGACGGCGTCCGGGCTCTCCTCCAGGATGCGATCGACGGCGCGCGCGCCATCGTGCTCGACGAGCGCTCGGAAGCCCTCCGCCTCCAGCCAGGCGGCGGTCAGACGGGCCAGCTCACGGTCGTCTTCGATGATGAGGATGGTGGGGTTCGGCATCGATCACATCATAGCGCGTCGCCGTCTCGACAACATCCCACTACATTTGCATACAAATCAGGCGAGGGTTCGCCAGCGAGGGTCGTGTGCTCAGAACAGACTGCCCTGACGTTGGGCCGGCGGAGCCTCGTCGCGAGGGGAGGGGAGGGGAGCGCGGGCGGGGCGGCCGGTGAGCCAGGCGCCCCTGGCGAGGGCGGCCTCTTCGAGCTCCACCGTGCGCAGATCGCGGGCGAGGCCGACCAGCTCCTCGGGGCGGATCTGGGCGATCTGGTCGGGGTGGGTGATCCAGCGCATGGGGCGCGTGGGCAGATCGACGAAGCGGGCGGCGGTCGTGGCGCCCAGCGTGAACACGGTGTAGCTCTTGGTCTCGTGCTCCTCGGCGTAGCTGGTGCGCTCGGTGGAGCCGCCGTGCACCACGCGGGCCTCGCCGACGTACAGGATCTGCCGCGTGTGGATGTGGCCGGAGGCGACGAGGCGCAGGCCGGGCGGCAGGTGCTCGGCGCCCACGGTCTCGGCGATGTGGCCGACGCGGAAGCGGAAGCCGGGGACGCGGGCGCCGTGGAAGGACTGGTGGGCGAAGAGGAGGTCCACGCCCGGACCCACCGCCTCGCGCGCCGCCGCCGACCAGTCCTGGGCCTCGCGGGCGTAGGGGACCAGCCCGAAGGCGGCGCCGCGGTGCTCGAAGCGGCCCGGGGCGTCGAAGATGTGCAGGCCCGGCGTCCCGTGGAGGTGCGGCAGCAGCCCGCGGCGATCGTGGTTGCCCGGCGAGAGCAGCACCGGGACGCGGCGCGCGACGCGGCTCAGCAGCACGGCGGCGGCGGCCACGGCCTCGCGCGGCGGCTGGGAGCGATCGAAGAGATCGCCCGTATGAACCACGAGATCGACCTCCTCGGCCAGGGCGGGGGCCAGGGCGGTCTCCATGGCGCCCAGGTGCTCGTCCGCCCGGCTCCAGCCGCGCGGGGCTCCCCGTGCGCGCAGCTCCGCGCCGAGGTGGGTGTCGCTGAGGTGCAGGACCTGCATGCCGGGATTGTAGCCCGAAGTGTACGGACGGGTTAGGTAGAACCGGCATGCTCCCCGTCATCGCCATTCTCGGCCGGCCGAACGTCGGTAAGTCTACGCTCTTCAACCGCCTGATCGGCGAGCGCAAGGCGCTCGTGGACGACCGTCCGGGGGTGACCCGCGACCGGAATTATGGGGAGGCGCGGCTCTACGACAGGCCCGTGGTGGTGATCGACACCGGCGGCCTCGAGCCCGAGCCGGGGGACGATCTCTTCGAGGCGATCCGCCGCCAGGCCGAGGCCGCGCTGACCGAGGCGGATCTCGTCCTCTTCGTCGTGGACCGCCAGGTGGGCCTGACGCCGGCCGACAAGCTGGCGGCGGACCTGCTGCGGCGCTGGATCTCCGCCCACAAGGACCAGGACATCGGCCGGCGCATCCTGCTGCTGGTGAACAAGTGCGACGGCCCGAAGCACGACGACGAGGCGGCGGAGTTCTGGGAGCTGGGCCTGGAGACGATGATCTGCATCTCCGCCGAGCACGGCCGCAACATCTACGATCTCTACGACGAGATCCTCCCGCGGCTGCCGCCCGAGGACGAGTTCCCGGCCGAGACCGAAGAGGACAACGAGATCCGCGTCGCCGTCATGGGCCGCCCGAACATCGGCAAGTCCACCCTGGTCAACCGCCTGCTGGGCGAGGAGCGCCAGGTGGTCCACGACTCGCCGGGCACCACCACGGACGCGGTGGACTCGATGCTGACGGTGGACGATCAGGTCTTCCGCATCGTGGACACGGCGGGCGTGCGCCGCAAGGCCCGCATCGACGATCGCGTCGAGAGCTTCGCCACGGCGCGGGCGATCAAGACCATCGAGCGCTGCCACGTCTCGCTGTTGATGATCGACGGGGTCGAGGGCGTGACCGGCCAGGACGCGAAGCTGGCGCAGCTCATCAGCGACCGCGGGCGCGCCACGATCATCCTGATCAACAAGTGGGACGTGGTGCAGAAGATGCCGGAGCGCAACAGCCACACGCTGGAGGACGAGATCCGGCGCCGGCTGCCGCACCTGGACTGGGCGCCCGTCCTGTTCATCTCGGCGAAGACGGGCAAGGGCTGCCAGCGCATCCTGCAGCTCGTGGCCGAGGTCTACGAGAACTTCAACAAGCGTGTGCCGACCAGCCCGCTGAACCGCTTCCTCGAGGCGGCCATCGACGCGAACCCGCCGCCCCAGCGCTACCAGCACCCGGTGCGGCTGAATTACATGAC
This sequence comes from uncultured Enterobacterales bacterium, assembly GCA_964556105.1. Classification (GTDB taxonomy): domain Bacteria; phylum Myxococcota_A; class UBA796; order UBA796; family CAZKWG01; genus CAZKWG01. The sequence goes on from CAZKWG010000088.1 coordinate 5,498, forward strand.
GCAGGCCCGCGTCCGGCCGCCCAGCTTCATCGTCTGGTGCAACACGCCGGAGGGCGTCGCGGCGCCCTACAAACGTTACCTGGAGAACAAGCTGCGCGACGCCTTCGGCTTCGTCGGCTCGCCGCTGGTCATCGACATCCGCAAAAAACGTAAGCCCGGCGAGGCGAAGGCGGAGGACGACGAGGCGTGATCCGGATCCTCGACGACGCCGTCATCAACAAGATCGCGGCCGGCGAGGTGGTGGAGCGGCCCGCCTCCGTGCTCAAGGAGCTGCTGGAGAACGCGCTGGACGCCGGCGCCACCGATGTCCGCGTCGAGCTGAAGCAGGGCGGCAAGGGGCTGGTGCGCGTCTCCGACAACGGCTCGGGCATGAACAGCCAGGACGCCACGCTCTGCCTGGAGCGCCACGCCACCAGCAAGATCCGCAGCGAGGCCGACCTCTTCCAGGTCACCACCCTGGGCTTCCGCGGCGAGGCGCTGCCCAGCATCGCCGCCGTGAGCCGCTTCGAGCTGCTCAGCCGCCCCGAAGGCCAGGACGCCGGAACGCGCGTCACGGTGGACGGCGGGCGGATGTTGGACGTGCGGGCGGCCGGCTGCCCCAAGGGCACCCACATCTCGGCGCGCAACCTGTTCTTCAACGTGCCGGCGCGGCGGAAGTTCCTGCGCAGCGACGAGACGGAGCTCAGCCACTGCCTGGAGGCGGTGATGCGGGAGATCCTCATCCGCCCCTGGCTGGACGTCGAGGTGGTCAGCGACGAGCAGGTCCTGCTGCGCGCCCCGGTGACCGCCGATCGCGCCGGACGCGCCGCCGATGTGTTGGGTCCGCACGGCCGCGCCCTGATCCCGGTCAGCTTCACGAGCGGGAACCTGGAGGTAGACGCCCTGGTCAGCCCGGTCGGCGTCCACCGCGGCAGCGCCCAGAACGCCAGCTATCTGTACGTGAACGGGCGCTTCGTCAAGGACACGCTGCTGCGCCGGGCGGTGAACGAGGCCTACCGCGGCATCGTGCCCAAAGGGCGCTACCCCACCGTTGTGTTGGAGATCCGCATCCCGCACGAGCACGTGGACGTCAACGTCCACCCGGCGAAGACGGAGGTGCGCTTCCAGTACGCGATGGACCTCGAGCAGGCCGTCGCGGCGGGGATCCGGGAGGCCCTGCACCGCGTCGGCATCCAGCGCCCGGTCGAGGTGGAGGCGCGCTACCGCCCGCGCGGCGAAGAGCGCGCCGGAGAGCAGGGGGCGCTGCCGCTGGGGGCGAGCCCGGCGGAGCCTCTGGCTGAGGTCGAAGATCCACCCAGAGTGGAGTCGGCGCCCGTCCCGGCCCCGGCGCGCGCCCCGCTGGAGCGAGGCCAGGAGACCGCGGCCTTTGTGGCGCCGCGCTCGGCGTCTACGGCGCCGCTCCCTCGCCCCGCGCCGCCGCCGAGCATCGACTACTTCGCGCCCTCGCCGCCTTCGCCGCCCTCGCCGCCCGAGCTCCCCCCGCTCGCGCCGCCGTCCGCGCGCCTCGCCGAGCCGCCGCTCGCCTACGACACCAGCCGCAACCTGCTCCCCGTCGCGCGCTTCGCCGATCTGCGCGTGATCGGCCAGCTCGCCCGCACCTATGTGCTCTGTGAGGGCGCCGGCGAGCTGGTGATCGTCGATCAGCACGCCGCACACGAGCGCGTCACCCTCTACCGCCTCATGCAGGCCGAGCGCACGCGGACCCCTGGCGGACAGCGCCTCCTCACCCCGCAGATGGTCGAGCTGAGCCCCGCCCGCGCCCGCGCTCTGGGCGCCCGCGTCGAGGTGCTGGGCCGGGTCGGCCTCGAGGTGGAGCCGTTTGGCGGCAGCACCTTCGCCGTCAAGCAGATCCCCGACGCCCTCTCCGGCGCCGACGTCACGCGCCTCATCGAGGACGTCGCCGACGATCTCGCCGAGGGCGGCTCCGGCGAGCCCCTGGACAGCGTCGTCGAGCACGTCATGGCCACCATGGCCTGCCACAGCTCTGTGCGCGCCGGGCAGGTGCTCTCTCCTTACGAGCTGCGCGAGCTGCTGCGCTCGCTGGACGACGTGGACTTCTCGGTCTGCGCGCACGGTCGCCCGGTCTGCATCCGCGTCTCCGGCTCCGAGCTCGAGCGCCGCTTCCACCGGGCCTGAGGGTGGCTCGAACCCTGGTCATTGGCGGCACGACCGCCGCGGGGAAGACGGCGGTGGCGCTGCAGATCGCCTGCCTGTGGGGCGCGTCCCTGGTCAGCGCCGACGCCATGCTGGTCTACCGCGGCATGGACATCGGCACCGCCAAGCCCTCGCGCGCCGCCCTGCGCCGCTTTCCGCACGCAGCCGTGGACGTGCGCGACCCCAACCAGGAGTGGAGCGTCGCCGACTTCGTCCGCGCCGTCGAGGCGGCGCAACTGAGCAGCGATCGGGTCGTCGTGGTGGGCGGCACGCCGTTTTACCTCTCGGCCCTGGTCCGCCCCCTCACGCCGCTGCCCACGGCGGATCCCGCGCTGCGGGCCACCTTGGAGGCGCTGCCCGACCCTCACGCGCGGCTGGCGGAGGTCGATCCCGTCACCGCCGCGCGCCTGCACCCCAACGATCGCGTCCGCGTGATCCGCGCGCTGGAGGTCCACGCCCTGACCGGTCGCCCGATGTCGGCGCTCTTCGCCGAGGATCAGGCGCGGCAGGCCGCCAACGAGGCGAGGGGAGGGGAGCTGGCCGTCGCCTGGATGGATCGCGACCCGGAGGTCCTGAGCCAACGTATCGCTCAGCGCCTCGCGAGCATGATGCAGAGAGGCTATCTGGACGAGGTCCGCGCCCTGCTGGCCGCCGGCTATGGCCCGGAGCTGAAGCCGATGAAGAGCCTCGGCTACAAGCACCTCGCCGAGCACCTGCTGCTGGGCCTGCCCCTGGACGAGGCGCTGCGGCGGACAGAGCGTGACACCCGCTACCTGGCCCGCAAGCAGCGGACCTGGGCGCGGAGCATGGGCTGGACGGCGACGGATCGCGCCGGCGTGCTGGCGCTGGCGGAGCGGGTGTTCGGGGTGCCCACCCGTTGAAGGCGCGATACCTCGACCCGATGCCGCTGCCTGTTCTCGTCGCGATCCTCGCCATCACGCCAGCCCAAGCGGGTCAGCTCACCGTCGCGCCGCTCGCGGAGACGATCTGCTCCTTTCCGGCTGGGACCCTGGGTACGCCCGTCGACGCGCTGTACCCAGGAACCGACCAGCGCCTTGGGAGGGTCTATGCGGATCAGCCGGGCACGACGGTCACGGCGACGCTGGGGCTCGATTCGGGGCGCCCAGCGATGCGGGCTCAGGTGCAGGACAAGGTTGTCGATATTATAGTCGATTTCGATCCTGAGGGGTACACGGCGCTCGAGCTGACGCGCGATCTCCGCCAGGGGGCGCTCCTGCTCACCGAGGGCGCTGGGGTGCGCGTCCTGGGCTTCGAGGCCGGCGCGGTCCTGGTGGGGCCCTACTATCCAGAGGTCCCTCCTGCGTTCATCCCCGCGAGCCCGGTCGTCGTCCAGGTCTCGTGCGCGGATCTGAGGTTCAAGCAGCAGCATGATCTCGATGACTCGGAAGCGGCGCGGGCACGGGTGGGCATCGAAGACAGCGCGCTGGTCTACCTGAAGGTGGGCGCGCGCCTGTTCGACGCTCCCCAGGGAGCTCAGGTCGGGACCTTCGCCCCAAGGTTGGCGTTCAAGCATGGGTACAGGCTGTCGCAACGTGCGGGGTGGACGGAGGTTGTGGTGCCGGACATCGACGGCGCATTCTGGCGCGGATGGACCCGCGATCTCGACAGCGCCCCGCGCGCCGTCGGGCGCAGCCACGGGGAGCCTCAACTGTCGATCGCGGGCATCGTGGGTAGGGACTCGGGAAACACGCCGCCCGTCTACCGGTCCTGCCCCACTGACCAGCCCCTGTTCGCTGTTCTGGAGTACCTCGTTGAGCCTGTGGGCAGCCTTCGCGCGGGGGCCGTGTTCATCGCGCTGGGTGACGGGCCCGAAGAGACCCTGGCCATTCAGCCCATCGGCGGCGCGTTCAGCCTGGCGGGGAGCCGCGGGCTGGCCCTCGGGCCCGAGGCGCGCGCCTGCCCCGAGGTGCCGCCGTCTCGGTGAGGGCGGGGCCGTGTTAGCTGGGTGGCATGTTCATGCCGACCCTCCTCTTCTCGCTGCTCCTGGCTCAGGAGCCTCGCCCTGAACTTCGACTCCCGCCGCTCTACCGGACGGTGTGCGGCTTCGGGCTCTCCCAGGTCGGTCCGCAGTCCGATGCCTCGTTGCCAGGAGGAAACGTCATCATCGGCCAGGTCCAGGATCGCGGCGACGATGGATGGCTGGTCGCCAGCCTGGGCGAGGAGAGCGGCGCATTGGTCTTGCGCGCGGCGATCCGCGACGCGCACATGGAGGCGGTGCTGGACCTGGACCTGAGCCCAGGGAGCAGCTCACCCTTCGAGCTGACGCGAGACGTGCAGCTTGGGCCTTTGACGATGTTGGAGGACGCGTACCTTCAGGTCCTCGGCTTCGACGGGCGACAGGTGCGGATCAGCCCGGTGTACTGGACCGATCCCTCTCCTGTCGAGCCGAAGGCGCGGCTGGAGCCGCTCGTACCCTGCGAGGCCCTCCGGTTGGTTCAGCATCGGGACCCCGACTACCAGGCGCGGATCGCCCGAGCGGCGGGGGTCGAGGGCGCCGAGGAGCGCGCCCTCCTCGGGCGCGTCCGCCTCTACGATGACGCCGGGAAGGTGGTGCTGATCCTCGCCGAGGACTACTCTCCCCATGTCGTCGCGGTGACCGGCCGGCACGGCGGCTGGGCCGATGTCGTGCTCACCGACTGGACGGGCCTCATCTGGCGTGGCCAGGTGGAGGAGGGTCGGCTCGTGGCCGTGCCCGACGGCGCTATGGGCGGGATCCTGGGCGGGCTGGGTCAGGACGCGGGCGGCGAAAAGCCTGTATATAGGGCCTGTACTCAGGACACGCCGCTGATGGTCGTCGTGGCGGGAGCCCCGCCTCAGAGCCTGGGCACCCTCTTCGCCGGGGCGCCCTTCGTCGTGAGCGGGGAGGGCTCCGCGGACACGGTGAATGTACAGCTCCCCCGCGCCTTCTTTGACCCCGCGGAGGGCGTGAAGCTGGCGCTCCCCGCGGCGGCGCGCGACTGCCCCGTCGCGCCCTGAGCTTCAGCTCCGCCGACGCCGCAGCCCGAGGACGCCGAGCAGCGCCACCAGGCCCGCCGCCCAGCCACCCGTGCTGGGACTTGTAGCGCTGCTGCAGCTGCAGCCGCCGGCCTTGTAGTCGGTGTAGCCCAGGCCGGTCTCGACGGGGGCGCTGGTGTCGGCGGTGTCGGGCGTGCTGGTGTCGGGCTCGCTCGTGTCCGTCTCGCCGGTGTCGCCGGTGTCGCCGGTGTCGCCGGTGTCGGGCTCCTCGAAGTCGTCGCTCGGGTCCAGCGGGTCCGTGCCGCGGTCCACCTCGTCGCCGTCGGGCACGCCGCCGTCGTCGCTGTCGGGGTCGAGCGGGTCGGTGTCGTGGACCTCGACCTCGTCGCCGTCCGTGAGCCGGTCGTCGTCGGAGTCGGCGTCGGTGGGGTCGGTGCTGGTGGTCAGCACCTCCTCGCCGTCCGTCAGCCCGTCTGCGTCGGTGTCGTCGCTGGTCGGATCGGTCTCGTAGGTGTTGACCTCGTCGCCGTCCGTCAGCCCGTCGGCGTCCGAGTCGGCGTTGGTCGGGTCCGACCCGTAGGTGTTGACCTCGTCGCCGTCGGTGAGCGTGTCGTCGTCGGTGTCCGTGTCCAGCGGGTCGGTGCTGTGGGTCAGGACCTCGTCGCCGTCGGAGAGCCCGTCGTCGTCGGTGTCGGCGTCCTGGGCGTCGGTGCCGTAGACGAAGTCCTCCTCCTTGTCGGTCAGCCCGTCCTCGTCCGAGTCGGTCGTGTCCGTGATGTCGTCGCTCCCGTCCAGCGGATCCGTGCCGTCCGCCAGCACCTCCACGCCGTCGGGGGTGCCGCCGTCGTCGGTGTCGGCGTCGTTCGGGTCGGTCTCGTAGGTGTTGACCTCGTCGCCGTCGGTGAGCCCGTCGTCGTCCGAGTCGCTGTCCGTCGGATCGGTCTCGTGGGTGTTGACCTCGTCGCCGTCCGAGAGCCCGTCGTCGTCCGAGTCCGTGTCGTTGGGATCGGTCTCGTGGGTGTTGACCTCGTCGCCATCCGAGAGCCCGTCGCCGTCCGAGTCGTCGTCGAGCGGGTCCGTGCCCGTGATGATCACCTCGTCGCTGTCCGAGAGCCCGTCAGCGTCGGTGTCCGAGCGGGTGGGGTCGGTCTCGTAGGTGCTGACCTCGTCGCCGTCGGTGAGGCCGTCGTCGTCGGTGTCCTCGTCGAGCGGGTCGGTGCCGGTGGAGCCGACCTCGTCGCCGTCCGAGAGCCCGTCGGCGTCCGTGTCGTCGTCGAGCGGATCGGTCTCGGTGCTGTTCACCTCCGTCCCGTCGGAGAGCCCGTCGCCGTCCGAGTCCTCGAGGGTGGGGTCGGTGTCGTAGGTCTCGACCTCCTCGCCGTCGGTGAGCCCGTCGCCGTCCGAGTCGTCGTTCGTCGGGTCGGTGTCGTAGGTGTCGAGCTCCTCGCCGTCGGTGAGCCCGTCGCCGTCCGTGTCGGAGGAGAGCGGATCGGTGCCGCCCGCGACCTCGTCCCCGTCGGTGATGCCGTCGTCGTCGGTGTCCTCGTCCGTGCGGTCGGTGTCGTAGACGTCCATCTCCTCCTTGTCGGTGAGGCCGTCGCCGTCCGTGTCGGTGGTCTCGAGGATGTCGTCGCTCCCGTCGAGCGGATCCGTCTCGTCGGAGAGCACCTCGACGCCGTCGCTGACGCCGCCGTCATCGGTGTCGGCGTCCGTGGGGTCGGTGTCGTAGGTGTTGACCTCCTCCCCGTCGCCGAGCCCGTCGGTGTCCGTGTCATCGCTCGTCGGGTCGGTGTCGTAGGTGTTCACCTCGTCGCCGTCCGAGAGATCGTCGTCGTCCGTGTCCGCGTCGAGCGCGTCGGTGTCGGTGTCGTTGATCTCCGTCCCGTCGTCGAGCCCGTCGTCGTCGCTGTCGGCGTCGACCGCGTCGGTGCCGTAGGTGTTGATCTCGTCGCCGTCCGAGAGATCGTCGTCGTCGCTGTCGGCGTCGGTGGGGTCGGTCCCGGTCTCGTTCACCTCGGTCGCGTCGCCCAGCGTGTCGCCGTCCGTGTCCGTAGACAGCGGATCCGTGTCGTAGGTCTCGACCTCCTCGCCGTCGGTGAGCGTGTCGCCGTCCGTGTCCGCGTCGAGCGGGTCGGTGTCGGTGGTCTTGACCTCCTCGCCGTCGGTGAGCCCGTCGTCGTCCGTGTCCGCGTCGTTGGGGTCGGTGTCGGTGCCGGTGGCCTCGCGCCCGTCGTTCAGCGTGTCGCCGTCGGAGTCCTTGTCCAGCGGGTCGGTGTCGTAGGTCTCGACCTCGGCGCCGTCGGAGAGGTTGTCGTTGTCCGTGTCGCTGTCCAGCGGATCCGTGCCGTGTGTGTTGGCCTCTTCGCCGTCGGAGAGCCCGTCGCCGTCGGTGTCCGCGTCCAGCGGGTCGGTCCCGAGATCGTCCTCGTCCAGATCGGTGAGGCCGTCCCCGTCGCCGTCATAGGTCTCGTCGTTCCCGTCGCAGTCGTTGTCGATGCCGCCATCGATGATCTCCTCCGCGCCCGGGTTGACGCGCTCGTCGGTGTCGTCGCAGTCGTCGCCGCCGTCGATCTCGCCCTCGGCCTGGTAGCCGTCGCCGTCCTGGTCGTAGTCATCGGCCTCGTCGCAGTCGCTGTCCAGCCCGTCGTACCAGATCTCGTCCTCGCCGGGGTTGAAGTCCTCGTCCGCCGGATCGCAGTCGCCCTCGGTCGTGTACAGGTAGCCGTCGCCGTCGTAGTCGAACTCCGCGTCCAGATCGAGCCCGTTATCGCCGTCCGCCGCCTTGCCCGGTCCACGCCCGCCGTCGACCTCCACGTTGCAGAGCGAGAGCGAGGCGCCGTAGAGCTGCTTGACCACGCCGCCGCCGCCGCCGCCGCCGTTGTCGTCGATGTCCGCGCCGTCTCCACCGTGGGCGGCCAGCGTGCCCGTGCAGTCCAGCCAGCCCGCCATGATCAGGATGCCGCCGCCCGCGCCGCCGCCAGCGGCGTCGTTGTTGAACAGCTCGCCGTCGTCTCCGTCGGTGATGATCGTGCCGTCGATCTCGACCAGATCGGCGTCGATCATGATCGCGCCGCCGCCGTTGGCGCCGTAGCCGCCATCGTCGCCGTCGGCCGCGCCCGCGGCGCCGCCCGCCGAGCCCATGTCGACGTCATAGCTGTCCAGATCCCCGTACGCCGCGCCGCCCGCGCCGTCCGGGCTGTCGTCGGCGTCCTCGACGCCATAGCCGCCCGCGCCGCCGTGCCCGCCGCCGCCGCCCGCGTCCTGGTAGGCGCTGCCGCCCAGGCCACCGCCCGGACCTTCTCCGGCGGCGTTGGACTGTCCACGGTAGCCGGCGCCATTGGCCTGGATCGTGCTGGTCTCGTCCACATAGACATAGCCAGCGGAGAGGGAGAGCGTCCCGGTCGTGCCCGTGCCGTCATAGGGCGTCACGGCCAGGGTGCCGCCGTTGATGACGTAGATGTTGTCGTAGATCTGGCTGCCATCCAAGGTCGCCGTGGTGCCGTCGATGGTCAGATCTTCCGCGCGGGCCGAGCCGAGCGTCGCGAGCGCGAGGAGGAGGAGCGTCATGGTCAGAACTCTGCGGCGTTGGAATTTGTCAGGAGCCTGTAAAGAGACATAGTAGAGCTGAACCTGCGCTCCCGCAAGACGTCCGCATCCAGCGGCCATGATCTCTCTGGGAGGCTGAAAGACCCCGATGCGCTCACTCGCCCTCTGCCTCCTGCTCCTCGGCTGCTCCAATCGCGAAGAGCCCACGGCCAACCCGGCCTCGGCCGAGGAGGCGGCGCCCGCCGTCGAGGCCGCTCCAGCGGAGGCGCCGACGCAAGAGCCCGCGGCGGCCCCCGAGCCTGTCCCCGGCGCCACGCCGGTGGCCCAGGGCCAGCCCTGCGAAGGCCAGACCTGCGCCGAGGGTCTGAGCTGCGTGAGCTACTTCGGGATCGCCGGCCCCAACGGCCCGAAGTTCAGCTCCTGCGAGATCCCCTGCGCCGACACGAAGGACGCCTGCCCCTCCGGCCAGCGCTGCGTGACGATCGCGGACGGGCCCGGACAGGTGTGCAGGCCCTGATCGGACGCATACGGCGCGCCTCCTGCGCTATACTCACGCCCCATGTTCTCCCATGCGCTCGGCCCCTACCGCCTGCTCGAGCCCCTCGCCAGCGGCGGGATGGGGAGCGTCTGGCGGGGGATGCACGCGCGCAGCGGGCTGCCGGTGGCCATCAAGGTCGTCTCCAGCCAGGACGCCCGCGAGCCGAAGGCGGTCGCCTCCTTCCAGGCGGAGGTGCGCGCCGTCGCCGCGCTGGACCATCCTCACATCGCGCGCATCTTCGACTATGGGTTGTTGCCCGAGCAGCTCGGCGCGATCGGCGCCGGCGAGCTCGTCCCCGGCAGCCCCTATCTGGTGATGGAGCTCTGTGAGGGCGGCGACCTGCGAAGATGGGTGTCTCGCGCGCCTGGATGGGCGGTCCTCCAACAAGCCCTGCTGGAGCTGCTCGACGCGCTCGCCCACGCCCACGCGCGCGGCGTCATCCACCGGGACTTGAAGCCGGGCAACGTGCTCCACCGAAAACGTAAGTACCCCAGCTCCGGCGTCGTGCTGGCCGACTTCGGGCTGGCGATGAGGGCCGACGAGCAAGGTCACGTCCCTGCCGGCGCGGGCACGCCCTCGTACATGGCGCCCGAGCAGCGGCGCGGGGATCGCAGCGCGCTCGGACCCTGGACCGATCTGTACGGGTTGGGGGCCTTCTGCTGGGCGGTGCTCCAGGGCGCGCCCCCTCCTCCCTTCGAGCCCGGCGAAGATCCGGCGATGGCCTGGGATCCACCCCGCGTCGTCGCCCCTGCAGGTCTTCGCGCCTGGCTGGCGCACATGCTGAATCCGAGCCCGGAGCGGCGCCTGCGGGTCGCCGCCGAGGCGGCCTGGCTGCTGCGCGACCTGGTGGATCTGGACGCTCCAGACACGATGAATCTGGAGGGCGTGACGATCGAATTCGACGAGCCGACCTCCTCGCGCACCTGGGACGGCGCCTCGGCGCGCTCGCTGAGCGCCCCCCACGCCGGGAGCGCTCCTGGCGCGGAGCCCACCGCCTCCTCCTCCGCTGAGCGCCGGTCGCCGGCCGTCATCCGGGACTTCCCTCAGGACTGGCGCGCCGAGCGGCCCGCGCCCCCGCCGCTGGCCCTGCTGGACGCCGGGCTCGGCCTGCACGGCCTGCGCGAGCCC
>CAZKWG010000089.1:0-15714 GCA_964556105.1 uncultured Enterobacterales bacterium
AGCTGCAACCGTTGGGAGCTCGACACGCCAGGGGTCCCGCGGGATCGCTTCCGGGTGCGCACGCTCGAGGACGTTGACGAGATCCTGTGGGCGGCTACCATTGTGGAGGAGGCGGCGGAGCCGCTCGCCGGCGAGCGAAGGGCGCTGCCCCCAGGAGATGCGGAGGCCTCAGTCGTCGTCTTCCTCCTCCTCGCGGCCAAAGCGAGCGCGCAGCCAGGCGATCACGTCGGCGATCTCGGTGGCGCTCAGCGCGATGGCGGGCATGTCGTCCTCGCCTTCGGTGATGACCTCGGCGATCTCTCCGTCGCTCATCTCGGGGACCTCGTCGCTCAGGTCGGGGCCGGCTGCTGTGCCTCTTCCGGTGGCGCCGTGGCACGAGGCGCAGGCGCTCCCATAGATCGCCTCGCCTGCGGTGGCATCGCCGCCAGCGGGGGAGAAGCCCGTGTCGTCTTCCTCCTCGTCCTCCTCGTCCTCCTCGTCCTCGTGCTCGTCGTCGTCATACTCATCGTCATCGTCGGTCGTGCAGGCGCAAGCGTCCCAGCTCTCGCCGTCGATGTCGCAGGTCTGCGCGCCCGCCTCGCCTGTGGCGCACACGCAGATCTGGGTCTCTCCAGGCTCACAGACGAGCTTCGCGTCCTGGCAGCTCAACAAGATGAGGAGCAGGGTTCTCATGCGGCGGCCTCGACAGCGGGCGCCAGCTGACCCAGCAACCCCGCCCACTCCGGCGCTTGCGGGGCCTCCCCCTCGCGCTGCCCGAAGAGCTGCACCGCCAGCGCACCGTCGGTGTCGTACAGCTCCAGCGAGAGGACCGGCCCCAGCAGCGTGGGCTTCACGACCCGCCAGCAGGAGGCGAGGCGGTCGCGGCGGACGTGCAGGTTGAAGTCGGGGTCGAGCACGTTGATCCAGGCCTCCATGGGCACGACCCGTCGTATCAACCCGGAGTGGATCTGTACGCAGCCCGGGTTGCTGACGAAGACCATCAGCGGCAGGCGCGCGTCCGCGCAGGCCTGCAGCGTCTCTTGCAGCGCGAGCACGGGCAGCGGCGTGACCATGCCCGCCGGGGCCAGCCGCATCGCCTGGAGGCGGTCCACGCCGTGCCTCCGCAGCAGCGGGAAGAAGCCGTGCGTGTCGGTGAGCGCGCGCCAGCCCTCCTGGAAGGCGGCCACGTCGATCTCGTCGTCGGCGCGCAGGACCCGCGCCGGTCGGGGCGTGATCGAGGGGGCGGGCTCCTCGCTGGCCAGGGCGCGCACGAGCGCCGCGAGCGCCTCCCGATCCGTGCCCTCGACGGCGTGGATCTTGTGCACCGCGTCACCGTGCGCGTCGAAGATCTGGACGCTGTGACGCCCGTCCTCCCCGTGGGCCCATGCGCTGGCCCAGGCGGAGAGGAACAACCTCAGCTCGATCCCCTCGCCGAAGAGCGCCCGCACCGGCCCCCTCCCCTCGGGTCGCCGGTACACGCCTCGCTGCTCGTGCACGGCGGTCTCGTTGCGGGTCAGGGCCAGGACGCGCCCCAGGGCGGGCAGGCCGTCCAGGAGCGCGTCCCAGTCGGGGCGAAGTCGGGTGAGCTCGCCGCTCGGGTGGGTCGTCAGCACCTCCAGCTCGCTGACGCCGAGGCGGCCGGCGAGCTCCCGGGCGCGCAGGCGAGGTTCGTCGCGCCGCAGCGCGTGGACGCGATCCATCAGGTTCATGGGGACTCCAGCGTTGGGACGAGGAAGGGGCGGCCGGCCGCGACGCCGAGGTCGAAGCGGAGCCCCCAGGCGTGGGAGAGGAGCGGCCCGCTGAGCGCGAGATCGGAGGTCGCGACGGTGAAGATACGACCTTCATGGAGGACGACGATCCGCCGCGCCCAGCGCGCCGCGAGGTTGAGATCGTGCAGGACGACGACCACCGCGGCGCCAGCGGCCGCGCGCGCGGAGAGGTCGGCGAGGATCCGCTCCTGCCAGCCCAGGTCGGCGGCGGAGCTCGGCTCGTCGAGGAGCAGCAACGGCGATGGGACGCCGTCGATCTGGGCGAAGGCGCGGGCGATCTGCGCCCGCTGGCGCTCACCGCCGGACAGGGTGAGGAGAGAGCGATCCAGGAGCGGGGTGAGCCCGAGCGCCGCGGCGGCGCGGCTCACCGCGCCCCGATCGTGCCGCTCGTCCCCGTGCGGCAGCCTGCCCAGCGCCACCGCCTCGCGCACCGTGAGCGGGAAGGGAGCCATCGGCGCCTGGCGGACCACCGCCCGCCGCCGGGCGAGATCGCGCCGGTCCATCGCGCAGAGCGGCGCTCCGTCCAGCGTGACGCGCCCCTCGGTCGGTCGCAGCTCGCCCGAGAGGAGCGCGAGCAGGCTCGACTTTCCGGCGCCGTTCGGGCCCACGAGCGCCACCAGCTCGCCCGGCGCGATGGCCAGGCTCACGCTTGTGAGGCGCCCGGTCAGCGTGCAGCGATCCGCGGCGATCACGCGCCCCTCCGGCGCAGCAGCGCGGCGAAGACGGGCGTGCCGACCAGGCCGGTCAGCACGCCCACGGGCAGCTCGGCCGGCGAGGCCAGGGTGCGGGCCCCCAGATCCGCCAGCAGCAGCAGCGCCGGCCCGGCCAGCAGCGCCCCCGCCAGCACGGTCCGGTGGGTCGCCCCGATCGCCAGCCGCACGAGCTGCGGCACGATCAGCCCTACAAAGCCGATGATCCCCGACACCGAGACGGCGGCGCCCACCATCAGGGCGACCAGCCCCACCGCGCGCCGCCGCACCCGCGGCCCATCGAAGCCCAGCGCGCCCGCCTCCGCCTCGCCCAGCAGCAGCGCGTCCAGCGGGCGATGCAGCCGCCAGGCCAGCGCCAGCGCCAGCGCGATGATCGGCCCCACCACGGCCAGGACCTCCGGCGTCGCGCCGCCGAGGCCGCCCATCATCCAGGCCGTCATGCCGCGCAGGGCGGCGTCGCCCGCCAGCCAGAAGAGCAGGGCCAGCAGCGCCCCCGCCCCCGCGTTCACCACCATGCCCGCCAGCAGCAGACCCTCGGGTCCACGCTCGCCGTCGCGTTGGCCCAGGCGCGCGACCAGGGCCGTCGCCCCCAGCGCGCCCCCGAAGGCCGCGAGCGACATCAACCAGGGGTGGAGTCCGGCGGGCAGACCGGAGAGCAGCGCGTGGCCCGCGAAGACCTGCACCGCCGCCGCCCCCAGCGCGGCCCCGCCGCTCACGCCCAGCACGCCCGGATCGGCCAGCGGGTTGCGGAACACCCCCTGCAGCAGCGCGCCGCCCACCGAGAGCGCGGCCCCCACGAGCAGCCCCAGCAGCACCCGCGGGAAGCGGATCCCCCAGAGCAGCGCGCCCAGGGCGGGCTCGGGCGGATCCACGAGCCCCGTCCGGGCGAGCAGCGCCGCCAGGACCTGCCCGGCCGACACAGGGGCGGCGCCGAGCATCCCGTTGGCCAGCACGAGCAGCCCGAGCGCCCCGATCATCGCGAGCAGCCAGCGGCGACCCCGCGCCGCGCGGGAGGGAGCTCGCGCCATGATCGTTGTGTTCAAAGCTCTATCCCGCGCAGCGCGCCGGCCAGCCTGCGCGCCGCCTGTCCCGCCCGAGGACCAAAGCCCAGCAGCGCCAGATCCTCCATGATGACCAGGCGCCGCGCGCGCCCGGCGGGCGTCAGCGTGATCCCGGGCAGACGCCAGACCCCCGCCTCGCCGCCCAGGCTGGCCATCCCGCCCTCGGTCGCCAGCAGCACCTCGGGCGCCCCGCCGACCACCGCCTCCGGGGTCAGCGGCTTGTACCCCACGAATTCCTGGGCCACGTTCGCGCCGCCAGCCAGCGTGATCATCGCGTCCGCCGCGGTCTCGCGCCCAGCCACGCTGGCGCTCCCCGCCCCGCGCGCGTAGAGGAAGAGGGCGCGGGGCCGCTCCGTTCGGCCCGCCACCCAGGCGGCCGTCTCTGCAACATCCGCGCGCAGCGCCCCCGCCAGCCGCCCCGCCTCCGCCTCTCGGCCCAGCACGGCGCCGATCTCCACGATCCGGCGCTCCGCCGCGACGGCGTCCTGAGCCACCTCGAAGCGGTGGACCGTGACGCCCGCCCCGCTGATCTGGGTGAGCGCGACGGGCGGGCCGCTGTCTCCCAGCGCCAGCACGGCGGAGGGCAGGAGCGAGAGCACCCCCTCGGCGGAGATCTGCCGGTGGTAGCCCACCTGAGGCAGGGCGCGCGTCGCCTCGGGCCAGGTCGAGGACAGGTCCACCCCCACCACGGATCCCCCCGCCCCGAGGGCGAAGACGGTCTCCGTCACGGGCCCGGAGAGCGTGACCAGACGCGGCCCGCTGGCCAGGCCGGGTCGCGCCAGCGTCAGCGCGCCGAGGCCCAACAGCACGCTCCGCCGGGAGATCCACTCCTGCTTGTGGTCTGGGCGCACGCTCAGTCTCCCAACACAGCCCAGCGGAAGCTGGGGAAGCCGGAGTTGCCCGCGTCGTCGTAGTAGTCCACGAACTGTATCTTCCAGGCCTCGCCGTCCCCGTTGCGCACCGCGTAGACACGATCGGCCGCGGACAGCGTGTGGGTGGAGGGGTCGTAGTCGTACCAGTCGCCGAGGGCCGCCGCCTCGGCGGTGTCGGTGCGCCAGCCGTCGGCGGGGAGCGCGCTCAGATCGGCGAACGCCGTCCCCTCGACGGGGGCCACCTCCACGCCCCCCTCGCCGGAGCTGCCGCCGTTGACGGTGACGTCGTAGCGCACGAAGGCCAGCTCCCAGCCGCTCGCCGCGTCGCTCTCGCCGTGCGCGCCGAGGTCCATGTAGACCACCTCGCCCTCCGCGCTGGCGTCGACCTCGACGAGCGTGACGCCGCCGCCCTCCTCGGTGGCGACCACGCGCCCGGGATCGCCGCTCCCGCTGTCGGTGTCCGGCGCGGTGTCCTCGGTCGGGGCGGTGTCGGTGTCCGCGTCGCCTGTCTCCGCGGCGACCTTGTCGGTGTCTCGGAGATCGGGGGCGCAAGCCAGCAGCAGGGTCATGAGCACCATCTCAGCTTCCTCCAGCGTTGGTTTTGTCGTGACGGTTCGATTGGAACCCAAGGTAGAGCGTGCGCGGCGGGAGCCCGAGGTAGCGCGCGTCCTGCGCGTCGAGCGCGTTCTTGACGCCCGCCTCCAGGGTGAAGCGCTCCTGGATCAGCCAGGCCAGCCGCCCATCCACCCACAGTTGTTCTTCGGACCAGCGCGTCAGGCCCGCGTCGTCGGTGTAGGGTCGCGCAGACAGCCACTCCGCTCGGGCCGTGGCGGACAGGGGCGCCCAGGGCCAGCCCACGCGGGCCGAGGCCGCCACCCGGTGCGGCGCGCGCCCGTCCAGCGGCCGATCCTCGGCCCGGTCTCGGGCGTCCGTGAACGTGTAGCCCAGGTCGAGGGACGCGCGCTGGCCTGCGCGGAGGGTCAGCTCGGCCGCGGCGCCGCGGGTGAGGGCCCGCGCGACGTTGTCGTAGGTGTAGCGCGCGGGGCTGTCCTCAGCGCCCTCGGCCAGCAGCGCCAGATCGATGAGCTCGCGCGCCTCGCTCCAGTGTGCGCTGAGGGAGAGCGTGATCGCGTCCGTAGGCGTCCAGCCCAGCTCGGTGGTCGCCCCCAGGCTGCGCTCGGGCGAGAGCGTGGGGTTGCCCTCGACCACGTAGCCGTAGCTGCCGTGGTCCAGCCACAGATAGAGCTCCTTGAAGTCCGGCGCCCGGTAGCCCTGGCCGCCGGAGAGCCGCCAGCTCAGCTCGGGCCAGGGGTCCAGGCGCAGCGCGAGGTGGGGCGTGGCGTGCGCCCCGAACTGGCTGTCCAGATCCAGGCGCACCCCGGGAGACAGCGAGAGCCGAGGGTTGTCCAAGATCTTCAGGTCGTCCTGCGCGTACAGCGCCAGCCGCTGGCGCGCCGCCGAGCCCTCCAGCAGGCGGTCGCTCTGGAGCGCCTCGGCGGCGACGTCCAGCCCGCCCACCAGCAGGTGCCGTCCGCGGAGCCAGCGGTGGTTCACCGCCAGCAGCGCCCGACGGTCCAGGGTCGCCGCGTAGCTGTCCTGCGCGTCCGATCCGCGCTGATCCTGGAGGAGCTGCTGTCTCCACAGCGAGCCGGAGAGGCCGAGCCGGGTGCTGTGCGCGCCGTCGTCCTGCCGGGTCGTCGAGACGCCGCCGTCCGCCTGCTCCTCCAGCGTGCGCCGGTCGAAGCGCGCGCCGGTCGCGGTCTCGTCCACGCCGGCGCGATCCCGGCGGTCATAGGCCAGATCTCCGTCCAGGACCCAGCCGGCGCCGGGTCGGGCGCGCGCCCAGCCCTGGGCGCCCCACTGCCGCAGATCGTCGCCGGTGGTGGCCTCGTCCGAGGGGTCCCGGTCGTAGCCGTCCTGCGCGCGCAGGTTCAGGGTCGAGCCGGCGGAGAGCCAGCCTCGTTCGCCGGAGAGCGACAGATCACCCTCGACCAGCGACCGGCTGCCGTAGCGCGCGCCGGCCTCGGCGCCCCCGCCCTGGGCGTCGCGCCGGGTGATGAGGTTGACCACGCCGCCCAGCGCGTCCGAGCCGTAGAGCGCGCTCGACGGGCCGGGCAGGATCTCCACCCGCTCGACCTCGTCCAGCCGCAGCCGCTCCAGGTCCAGCGCGCCGTCCACCCGCCCGGCGATGGGACGGCCGTCGCGCAGGATCAGCGTGTGCTGGGGCGCCATCCCCTGCAGCTGGAGCCCGTCGCCGCCGTGGGTGGGCGTCACCTGCAGGCCGGGGATCGTGCGCAGCAGCTCCGCCAGGCTCGACGCCCCCGACGCCTCGATCTCGGCGCGGTCGATCACCCGGATGGGCGCGGTGGTCTCGGTGACGAGCTGCTCCACCCGCGAGGCGGTGACGACGATCTCCTCGCTATGTACGAGGAGATCGGGCGGCGTGGTCGGGGTGTCGAGGACGAGGGGGGCCATGGCGACAATTGATAATGATTTTCATTTTCAATTGCAAGCGCGAAGATCGACGCGCGGTGCCAGGGGGCCTGCCCCGGCCGCCGCGGGTGTTAGAGGGAGGGCAGCTCGCGCGCAGAGGAGATCCGTCGATGGGGCCCGATGAGCCGCTCTTCCACGCGATCGCGGCGCGCCTGGGTGGGCGCCTGCGTGGCCACGCGCCCCTCGCGGGGGGCGTCTCGGCGCGCGTCGAGGCGGTGGATCTCCTGCTCCCCGACGGCTCGGTGCGGCGGGTCGTCTTTCGGGAGCCCAGGGCCGCCGCCTGGAATCAGGCCGGGCCCGATCTGGCGCGGCGCGAGCACGATCTGCTCGGCTGGCTCCACGCCCGCGGCCTGCCCGTCCCCCGCCCGCTCCTCGTGGACGGCTCCTGCGCCGTACACCCCCGGCCCTTCCTCGTGATGGAGCGCATCGACGGCGGCGCCGAGGTCGCGGACGTGAGCGCCGCCATCCTCCAGATGGCCGAGCTGCTCGCGACCCTGCACGGCCTCGATCTGGACGATCTCCCCGCCCTGCCGGAGCGCGAGGACCCGGTGGCGGGGCTGCTCGAGCTCCTGCCCGAGGGCTACGAGGATCTGCGCGCCCGCCTGCTCGCCGACCCGCCGCGGCTGGCGGCGCGTCGGACGCTGCTGCACGGCGACTACTGGCCTGGGAACGTGCTCTGGCGCGAAGGGCGTCTGGTGGGCCTGATCGACTGGGAGGACGCGGCGCTCGGCGATCCGCTCTCGGACCTCGCCTGCTGTCGCCTGGAGCTGCGCTACAAGCACGGCCCTCAGGCCGCCGCCGACTTCCTCTCGCGCTACGCGGCGTTGACGCGGCGCGACCTGACGGAGCTCGCGATCTGGGAGGCTTATGTCGCCGCGGCGGCGACGCGGTACATGGGCCACTGGGGGCTGGAGCCCGCCTTGGAGGCGCACATGCGGCGAGAGGCCGAGCAGGTGCTTCGCGCGGCGGCGGACCTGCTCTGATGCGCTGCCTGAAGACGCCAGCGAGGCGCGTCGGGGCCCTCCAATTCAGCGCGGATGGCGCGGTCTTGTATGGCTTCGGGCTCGAGGTCTGGATCTCGCCCGACGCGATCGAGCACCTCCCTGCGCGTGCGCTGCGGATCGACGCAGGCTCGGGGGAGATCCGCGGCGATACCCCGCTTGTGCCGAGCGATGCCGCGGTCTTCACGCCCGATTTCGAGGCGGTCTATTACGTCCCAGCGCTGGTCCCGTACGCGCAAGAGAGCTGCTCCGGGTTGCACCGGCTGGACCTTCGCAGCGGCGGCTCGACCCGGATCTGCGCGCTGGACGACCTCTCACCACCGGTGAGCGCCGCGCTCTCTGCCGATGGGCGCATGCTGGCGATCGCCGCGGGGATGCTCGTCGTTTGCCTGGATCCCGTCACGGGGACAGAGCGCGACCCGATCGAGCTGCGCGCGCACGGGGTCGCCTGGTCTCCAGATGGAGCCCACCTCGCGGCCTGGGGTCCAGACGGGGTGCGGGTCTGGTCAGGCGAGGTGTTGAGCTTCCAAGCGGCGGGTCCAGCGCGCCTGCTCGCCTGGGCGCCCGACGGCCGGCTGGCCTGGGGAGAGCGGGAGGCGATCCTCTGGCGATGCCTGAGCAGCGGCGAGGGCGGGCGTTGCGAGCTCGCCGGGACGGTGACGGCGCTGGCCTTCTCGGCGCGCGGCCTGCTGGTCGGCCTCGACGATGGACGGTGTCTGCAGGTTGATCCGGCCACCGGTCGGGTGCTGGCCGAGCTGGATACGGGGCTGGGCTGCGTCCAAGCGGTCGCATGCACGGCGGACGGTCAGCAGGCGGCGGCGACGGGGGAGGATGGTAGGGTCATGGTGTGGGGCTGATGGGCCGCTCCAGCGGCGCCTTCACCTGCGGCTCAGCCAGGCCCGATCTGTATCACCATGTGTGCAGACACGCCGCTGAACGCCGGGACCCCGTCAGGCGCCGCGAAGAGCTGGCCGACCCTCAGGTCCTCGCACCCCAGCGCAGCGGTCATCCCGTCATGGTTCACGTCGTCCAGGCAGGAAGCCCGGCAGTCGGAGCGACATGACATCGTGAAACACTCATGTTATACAACAAACATCATGCAGCACACCTCATCGACATCCATCAATCTTCGTGAAGCCGAGCTTCATCAGCTGTGGGCGACGCTCGACGATCACTCGGTCCTGCTCATCGGCCCCCGCCGCATCGGAAAGACCACGTTGATCCGCGACGCCATCCACGCACCGGGCAGGGATCACCAGCGCTTCCGTGGTGTTCGCGCAGACCTGGAGTATTCACGCTCGGCGGAGGACGCCGTGGAGCGGATCGTCGCGGAGCTGGCGAAGGCCGGCCTCACAGAGCCAGCCTCCGAGCGGATCAAACAGAATCTCTCCAGCGTGAGCGTCGGAGGTGTCGGTGCCGAGATTCGCGACGCGGCGAGCACCGATCCCTGGCGACGCCTCGGGTTCGTGCTCGACCATGCCGCGAAGAAGATGAGGGCGGACGAGCTTCTGCTCATCGGACTGGACGAGGTCCCCTGGTGGCTCGACGGGATACGCCGCGGCGCGGGCGCGGAGGCTGCTCGGGACGCGCTCGCGGCGCTGAGATTTCTGAGGCAACGGGATGATCTCCAGGGGCGCCTGCGCATGGTGCTCACAGGGTCCATTGGCCTCGCGGGTCTGGCGCGGAGCGTAGGGGCCTCCGCGGAGCTGGACGATCTGAAGGTCGTGGAGCTGGGGCCGCTCTCTCTGGAGGCTGGCTCGGCGCTCGTCGAGTCCGAGGTCGCCAGGCTTGGGACGACGTGCACGAAGGAGGCCATCCGCTCGGCGTTCACGATTGGAGGAGGCTCACCCTTCTGGATCAAGGAGCTCGCCTCTCGAAGCGTCGCTGCCGCGCGAGGGCAGGACGTCGTAGACCTGGACCAGGTCCATGACGCCGTGACGGCCATGCTGGACCCGAAGATGCGCAACCTCTTCGCCGATGAGGGCTACGAACATCTGCGCCGGCGGCACCCCGAACAGCACGGCATGCTCTCCAGGATCCTGACGCAGGTGGCTCAACGCCCCGAGGGCGCGCCGAGAGAGGGGCTCATCGCCGCGGCGCTGGCTGAGGGCGCCACGACGCGACGAATGGCCGAAGAGCTGCTTTACATCCTGGTGGACGAGTTCTATCTTCGATTTGATCGGAAGACCGACATGTTTCAGTTCGTCCTGCCGCTCTTCCAACGTTGGTGGCTCTGGTATGGAGAGGAGCCATGAGCGCGCCCGCGGATGTGTACACCCCCTGGCGCGAGGAGAAGGCCAGCCTGGAGGCTCGTCACGTCGGCAGAGAAGAGCTGCTGTCGGCGATCGCATCGACCATCGACGCCTTCATCGAGGGTCGGTCCCCGACGCACATCTACCTCTTCGCCCCACGCGGGCTGGGCAAGTCGCACCTGATCAAGCTGGCCTGGGAGCACGCGAAGGCGGCGCTGGACGCGGCGGCGGTGCCATGCGTGCTGGTCCCCGAAGATATCCCGGAGCTGGGATCCGCGGAGGCGGTGCTGGCTCGCGTGGCCAGCAGTCAGCAGGGGGCGCGTTGGATGCATTGGCAGGCCGGTCAGAGGCCGCAGGTGCATGGCCCGATGGTGGTGTTCTTCGAGGGCCTGGACAGGCAGCTCGACAAGCTGGATGAGGGTGAGCGCCGAAAGCTCCGTGCGCTGTTGGAAGATCGCGGCCCCTTCCTGCTGGTCGCGACGGGCGTCTCGCTGGTGGACGGCCTCACGGGCCGCGAGACCGCGTTCTATGGCGCCTTCTCTCCATGGCCCGTACCACCGCTGACGGAGGATGAGGCCGGTGAGCTGATGAACCGACTGGCGGGTGAGGCCACGGCGTCCGACGCCTGGCTCGTCCGACGCCAGACGTTGATCAAGCTCGCGGGAGGGAGCCCCCGGACGCTGGTCGCGTTAGGCCGCGCCTGCGCCTGCGCGCCGGAAGCCTGGGCATCTGATCAGCTCTACTCTGTGGTTCAGCAGTTCACCGCAGACTACCAGATGCGATTTCGCGACCTCTCTGCGCAGCAGCAGCAGATCGTCGAGTGTCTCGCGCAGGCGCCGAGAGAGCTCACCCCGACGGAGCTGGGCGAGATGCTCGGCTTTGGGCCATCCCATGCATCGGGACAGGCTCGGAGGCTCACGGAGGCGGGCGTGCTGCTGTCGCGACAGGATGGGCGATACGCCTGGTATCAGCTCTCGGAGCCGCTGTTCCGGTTCTGGTTGGAGTACAGGAACGCGCCCTGGGAGCAGACGCGAATCGGGCTGCTCGGCCGGCTGTTGGAGGTCGTGCTGACGCCACCGGACCTGGCGAGCGTGTGGATGGAGAACCCGGACCAGGAGCTTCAGGGAGTCGTCGAACAGATCCTGGCGAGCAGCCCTGTGAGACGAAGCCTGGTGTGGGCAGCATTGAGCACCGATTTCGCTACGGCGGTTCAGGCTGCGGACCTGCCTCGCGTCGAGAAGATCGTGAGCCAGGGGCTCAGGAGCCCTCCTCCTGTGCCGTTGCTCGTGCAGATGGTCTCCCGAGTCAGGGCCGACCAGATCGGCGTGCGCCGTGCCTTGGGTCCGCTCCTCAAGAAACAACACATGGAGGTCGTCAGCGTCGCGTGGAGCTTCGAAGAGGCCCTGTTCGCCGGTGACCCCGTGCGCGAGACGTTCAGTTTGCTCGTGCAGCGAGCGGCGACACAAGCCACGGCTCGTGTCATCCAGAGAGTCGTCTGGGACCATGTCCGCGACATCGTCGTTCGCACCCTCGATCTTGTCGAGCGCAGGGGCCAGCCGTGGAGGCTTCAGAGCGAGGAGTGTATGCAGCTCGCGCGGACGCCTGTCCTGCGCGCTCACTTCATGCTGCAAGGGAAGCGGGCCACACATCGGTCGGTGCTCTCGCCGGACGATCTCCTGATCGCGGGCCTCGGAAATGCAGATATTGACTGGGATCTACTCCTGAACGCGGCGCTACAGAGGAAGCACAGCGGGCTGTTCGGGGTGCTTCTACGTGTCGCGGAGACCAGCGAGCTCTCCATGGTGCCCTTCTGCGCCGTTCCCGGCGCCACTCCTCCTGCGCCGGCGGAGGCGCTGGGTCGATGGCTGTCTGGCACGTTGGCGAAGCAGCCCTCGGCCTGGGTGAGCGCGTTGAGCTGGGCGG
Source organism: uncultured Enterobacterales bacterium (assembly GCA_964556105.1). Lineage (GTDB taxonomy): Bacteria > Myxococcota_A > UBA796 > UBA796 > CAZKWG01 > CAZKWG01. Next base: position 12,061 of record CAZKWG010000089.1, read on the forward strand.
CCAGCTGGTCGGATCTGAGCGCTGAGCGCTGGTCTGAGCTTCTCGTGCAGCTGGCCGATGGTGCACGTCGCCGACCGCGGCAGGCGCTGCCCGCCAGCTTGTTGAGGCGCATATCCGTCGCGCTGACCGCCCTCGGCCGAAGCGCGCTCCCACGCCTGGTCTCCCTCGCGGAGGCGCTCCCGATGGATGGCGCGCTCGCCAGCACCTTCGAGCGCGCGGTCGCCATCTCCTCGCAGCTCGCGGAAGGCAGGACCGCCCGTTTGTACCCCGAGCTCGCGGAGCTCGAACGCGCCCTCGAGAACCTGCGCCGCTGAACCCGACACAGGACGGAGACTCCAAGGAGCCCACGCCATCTCCCTGACCCCTGGTTCAGCGCAGGGCGCGGGCGGTGGCGGTGACGCCAGACAGGATCGACGTCAGATCTCGTCTGGGTCGACCCACACGCGCTCCCCGGTCGCGCTGACGGTGACGTGCGCCGGCACGCCGTTCTGGTCGGCGTCGAGGAGGCCGTGAACGGTGAAGCTGCCGCCGCCGACCTCAATCCAGTAGGTGCCGCGGACGTCGCCGTCGGGCTTCCATCCCAGCGCCTCCCAGCAGGGTCGGTTCACCCAGGGGCTCGGCTTGCGGGTCAGCGCGGCCACGGGCCGGGGCGTGGGCTCCCGACAGTCCACGTACTGGTCGAACGCCGCCGCGTACGCGAGCTGCGCCGTGCGGATCCCCTCGACGTTCTCCCAGGCCTCGCTCCGCATGGCGCGGATGGTCATGTTGACGCAGCGGCCGCTACGCCAGCTTCCGCCGCCGCTCCAGACGAAGCAGAGGGCCCGAGGGGTGAGGTAGAGCCCCAGGGCTCCCAGAGCCACCAGGAGGATCCGGTCGGGACGCACAGAGAGGCGGGACAGCTCCATGGGGGTAGTCTACCACCCGACGGCGCGTGGCGGCTCTGACGAGATCGCGGCGGCCACCGGCGGCGGAACGGGCGCGGGGACCTGGCTGAGCCAACCGGTGACCCCGGCTCGCACATCAAAATGATGGGACGCCATCATCAAAATGAGATGGTTCTGGCCCAGATCGCCGGTCAAAGCGTAAATCTGGGATTGGCACGGTTCTTGCTAAGGTGGCCCGTGAAGTCCGCGCGACGCGCCAGGAGCTGCGGTCGCTCGACGCCACACGGAGAAGAACGCCCTCATGAAGAACACAAACGCATCGCGCCTCGCGCCGATCATGACCCCTCAGGCTCGCTCACCGATCGGCTACGCGAGCCTGCTCCTGCTGCTGTCCGCGTGCAACGGTCGGGTGGTGGGGTGGCCCGTCCCGGTGAGCTCCCCGCCGACGGTGAGCTGGACCTCGCCCCTCGACGGAGAGGCCGACGTCTCGCGCGACGTCACGGTGCTCGCCGCCTTCGACGAGGCGATGGACCCCGACACGCTCGACCAGGGCACGTTTCTGCTCTCGGATGGATCGGAGCTGATCTCGGGCTCCGTGAGCCGACGGGGCGACGCGGCGATCCTCTTCGTCCCCAGCGGTGAGCTGGACCCGGACACCGAGTACACCGCCACGATCACCACCGACGCGACCGATCGGGCGGGCTACGCGCTGGCGGAGGACTACACCTGGCGCTTCACGACCGGCGCCGAGCCCGACGTGCTGGCGCCTCGGGTCATCGTCACGGATCCCGAGGACGGGGCGAGCGACGTCAGCCGGAGCGTGGAGGTGTACGCCACCTTCAGCGAGGCGATGGACCCCGACACGATCAACGAGGCGACCTTCACGTTGAGCGGCCCCGGCGCGGCCGAGGTTACCGGCGCCGTGGACTATGACCCGACGACCCACAGCGGGCTGCTCGTGCCGGACCTTGACCTCGAGGCCGACACGACCTACACCGCGACGGTCACCGCGGGCGCCACGGACCTGGCGGGCAACCCGATGTTGGCGGACTACACGTGGACGTTCACGATCCCCGATCTCAGCGCGCCGCGGGTCGTCCTCACCGATCCCGCGGACGGGGAGGAGGGCCTCGCGCTGGACACGGAGCTGTACGCCACCTTCAGCGAGGAGATGGATCCCGAGACGCTGACGGTCTCGACGGTCACGGTCACGGGGCCAGGGGCGGCGGTCGTGCCGGGTCGGGTGCTCTATGACGCGCTGACGCAGCAGGTCGTGTTCACGCCGGAGGACGATCTGTCCGCGGACACGACGTTCATCGCCACGATCACCACCGGGGCGACCGACCTGGCGGGCAACCCGCTGGCGGAAGACCACGTCTGGACGTTTACGACCCCCGACATGGAGGCGCCCACCGTCGTCGATACGGATCCCGAGGACGGAGACGTGGACGTGGGCATCGACGCCGAGCTGTACGCCACCTTCAGCGAGCCGATGGACCCCGCGACCATCGACGCGTCGAGCTTCGCCTTGACGACAGCGGGCGGCTCGCCCGTGGCGGGCACCATCCGCTACGACGATCTCACCCAGACCGGGACGTTCACGCCCGCGCTCGACCTCCCGTCCGAGACGACCTACATCGCGACGATCACCACAGACGCGACCGATCTGGCGGGCAACCCGCTGGAGGAGCCCTATGTCTGGACGTTCACGACGCCCGACATCGACGCGCCCACCGTGATCCTCACCGACCCGGAGGACGAGGCCGAGGACCTGGGGACGGACACCCTCGTGCACGCTGTCTTCAGCGAGGACATGCTGCCGGCCACGATCTCGGAGCTGAGCTTCGCCCTCGAAGACCCGGACGGCGTCGCGGTGGAGGGCGAGGTGAGCTACGACGTGGACAGCCAGACGGCGACCTTCTCGCCGGACAGCGATCTGGATCCCGAGACCACCTACACGGCGACGATCGCCGCGGGCGTCGCGGACCTCTCGGGCAACGCCATGGAAGAGCCCTATGTCTGGACCTTCTCGACCGGGGACGATCTGTCGATCAATCTCGGGTCCTTGGACGCGTTCGTGGTGGTGGCGGGCGCGGGCCTGACCAACTCCAACGCAAGCGGCGTCACGACGCTGGGAGGAGACGTCGGGCTGAGCCCCTCGGCGACCTGCCTGGGAGACGGTCTGCCCTGTACGTCGCTCAACCCGCAGATCCTCGGGACGCTGTACGCCGCCGACCCGGAAGGTGTGGCCGCCCAGGCCATGGTGGACCTGAGCGCCGCCTATGCAGAGGCGATGTCCCGCCCGTCGGACCTCGTGGTGAGCGACATCTCCGGGATGATCCTCCCGCCGGGGGTGTACAGCTCGGGCTCGACGATGAGCATCGCGGTGGGCGAGTCGGTGGTCCTCGACGGGGAGGGGGACGCCGACGCGGTCTGGGTCTTCCAGATTGGGTCATCCATCACGGTGAACAACAGCGCGCAGATCCTGCTGGTCAACGGCGCGCGCGCGGACAACGTCTACTGGGCCGTCTTCGCGTCCTCGACCATCGGGACGAACGTCAGCTTCAAGGGCAACGTCCTGGCGGGAGCGTCCAACACGGTGGGCCTCGCCTCCGTGATCGAGGGCAGGCTCCTGTGTACGACCGGCGCCATCACGCTGCTGTCCAACACCATCACCTTGCCGACCGAGTGAGCCGCCCACCGAGGGCGCTTCCGGCACAAACACGACGCCATCGTAAAGGCGAACCTTGGAAGGGGACAGCGATGAGAC
>CAZKWG010000090.1:0-15522 GCA_964556105.1 uncultured Enterobacterales bacterium
GCGCGAGCTGTGGTCCGAGCTGGCGCGGGTGGGCCTGATCCTGCCCGTCTCGCTCACCGGCTGGGGCCGCCCGCTGCCCGGCGCCACCGGCGTCTACCAGCTCGACGCGGGGCGTCTGCGTCTGCACCCGAACCTCGGGCGCTGGCGCTGCGAGCGTTGCCGGCGGACCACCGTGCATCGCGGCCCCGGCGGGACCTGCATGGCCTGGCGCTGCGGCGGGGACCTGGCCTGGGAGCTCGAGGACCCTGACAACTTTGACCTCCGCCTGTTGGACGGCGACTACAAGATGCTGCGCGCCGCCGAGCACTCGGCCCAGGTGCCCGCCGCGCTGCGCGAGCGCTACGAGAACCAGTTCAAGGGCGAGGGCGAGCAGGTCAACACCCTGGTCTGTACGCCGACGCTAGAACTTGGAGTAGATATCGGCGCGCTGGACGCCGTGCTGATGCGCAACGTGCCGCCGACCGCCGCGAACTACTGGCAGCGCGCCGGTCGCGCCGGGCGTCGGCACCGCATGGCCGTGGACCTGACCTACGCCCAGGCGACGGGCTTCGATCAGGCGTACTTCCGCGATCCGCTCAAGCTGCTCTCGGGCGCGGTCGAGCCGCCCCGTTTCAACTTGAAGAACGAGCTGATGATCCGCAAGCACGTGCACGCGACCGTGCTGACGGCGCTGCACGCCCTGGCGCGGCGGGGCACCGAGGTTGAGCGCGCAGAGATCGGGGAGGTGCTCCAGCGCTGCTTTCCCGCGATGCTGGGTCCCTACCTGTTCACGCCCGACGGCGCGGTCATGGCGAAGGCCCTGGACGTGGGGCCGCTCGGAGCGCTCATCGCCCGCCATCGCGCCAGCGTGCTGGCCGAGGTGCGCCGGGCCTTCCTGGCCTCCTGGCCCGCAGAAGACGCGGCCGCCGTGACCGAAGAGGCGCTGGCGCGTATGGTGGACGGCATGGCGGACGCGCTCGCCGAGGTCATCGGCCGCCTGAAGCGTCGCCTGGACTGGGCGCGCGACCAGCTCGCGAAGCTGGCGACCGTCGAGGCCACCAAGGGCGTGCTCGACGCCGAGGATCAGGCCCAGCGCCGCCGCTGCCAGCAGGTGATCGCCCGCCTCAAGGGCACGGCGCGGCGCACGCGGTCGTCCGCCCAGGGCGGCCAGGACGACTCGGAGACCATGGGCGCCCTGGCCCGCGAGGGCTTCCTGCCCGGCTACGGCCTGGACGTGGGCAGCATCGTGGGCCTGGCCGAGCCGCCGCGGCTCACGGAGGGCCTGGACGACTTCGAGCTTGCGCGCGCGCCCATCCTGGCGCTGCGTGAGTTCGTCCCCGGAAACGCCATCTACGCCAACGGCTTCCGCTTCGTGCCCCGGCGCTTCCAGCTCACCGCGGACGACACGCTGCGCTTCCGCGTGGTCACGGCGCAGCAGGTGGTCCAGGAGATCGGCGTGAACGGCGCCACCGCCATGCTGGGCGAGCAGGAGATCCGGGCCGTGCCGGTCTGCGACGCGATCCTGCCGTCGCAATCCCAGATCTCGGACGAGGAAGAGTTCCGCTTCCAGATGCCCGTGGCCACCTACGGCAATGACCGAGGCTACCACCGCGGTGGCGCCTCATGGTCCTGGTCGGGCCTCGATCTGCGCTTCCGGCGCGGAGTGCACCTGCGGCTGGTCAACGTCGGTCCGCGCAGCGAGGTTGAGCAGGCCCGCCTGGGCTTCCCGCTCTGCCTGGCCTGTGGCCAGTCGCTCTCGCCCTACACCTCGCGAAAGGCAAGGGAAGACTTCGAGAAGAGTCACCTGACCCGCTGCGGACACATCGTCCAGCCCACCGGCTTCTACTGTGACGTGGACGTCGACGTGCTCGGCCTGCACGACGCGGAGGATCGCACGCTGGGCTTCAGCGTGATCGAGGCCCTGCGCATTGGGGCCGCGCGTGTGTTGGACATGGAGGTCGAGGATCTGCAGCTCCTGGCCCTCGGCCACCCCGGCGAAGACAAGGCCGACGTCATGCTCTACGACCCCATGCCCGGCGGCTCGGGGCTGCTCGAGCAGCTCACGGCGCGCTGGGACGAGGTCCGCTGCGCCGCGCTCGACCTGCTCCACGGCTGCCCTGGCGCCTGCGAGGCAAGCTGTATCGACTGCCTCCAGACCTACCGCAACCGCTTCTACCACCGCTGGTTGAACCGGCACAAGGCGGCCGAGGTGCTGGGCGCGCTGGCAGGCCCGCTGGGCTCGTCCACCCCGTTGCCGGAGCACCTGCCCCGGACGCAAACGACGACCGGCCAGCCGCAGACGCCCATCGAGACGCGCTTCCGGCGCTTCCTGATCGAGGCAGGGCTGCCCGATCCGCTCTGCCAGCACACCCTCGAGCTGGGGCCCGGCTGGGGGCGCACCATCCCCGACTTCTATTATGCCGGCGAGGACGAGGAGCCCGGGGTGTGCGTGTACATGGACGGCATGGCCGCGCACATCCACGGCAATGATGATCAGGCGGCGAAGGATCGTTTCCTGCGCGAGCGCCTGCGGAGCCTGGGCTACGAGGTGTTCGAGCTGCGCTCGCACGATCTCGACGACCGGCCGTTGATTGTGCGCACCATCGCGAAGATTGCGTTGCTGCTGGTGGGCAAGGAGAAACAGCGGGCGGTGCGGGACGACAACTCATGGTTTGAGCGGGCGGGCGGTGTTCCGGCTCCCAGTCAGGCGGCGGCGGCGGCGAGGCAGCGCCTCCGTCTGATCCGCACGGCGCCCGAAACGCCTGGGGCCGTGGCCGTCGTAGACCTGCGCATCGCCGCGGGCCAGCTCTCCGAGGGGCAGGCGCCCGAGGCTATCGATCACGTCCTGCTGCCGGAGCCGCTTCGGCGTCCCTGGCGCCGCTTCGTGGCCCGGATCGTCGGCACCTCAATGGATCGGGTGGCGCCAGACGGCGCCTGGTGCCTGTGGGATGACCTGCGCGACCCGCGCACGTCGGGGCCCGCGCCCGGCGAGCTGCTGGTCGTGCGCGCGCCGGCTGGCGCGGACCCGGAGCTGGGGCGGTTTACGTTCAAGCGGCTGCTGGAGGAGGCTTCAGGGCGCAAGCTGGTGCCGATGAGCTCGGACCCCGCGCATCAGTTCATCCCAGTTGAGGCCGACGGCGAGTTGGAGGCCGTGGCGCGCTTCGTGGATGTGGTCGAGGTGGAGGGCTGATGTCGAGAGCGCCGTTGTTTGGAGAGATCACGCTGACATGTGGGCCGTCAGGTGTCGCGCCTGAGGGTGGGCTCTGCTTCACCAGCGGGCGAATGAACGTGTTCATCGGGCCGAACAACGCGGGTAAGAGCCTGATGTTGCGGGAGCTGTCGGGGGTCGAGCCGCGCGGATACAGCAACCACCGGTCGGAGTGGTTGCCAGGAAGGCTCGTGCGTCGCGTGGACTACGGCCAGGAGGCTGAAGATCAGCTCGCGGACGAGGTCAAGGATCGCTGCCTGAACAGAGGGGACGAGGTCCACGACGCGCTGCGGCGCCTGCCATGGCGAGAGCTGATCCGCACGCTGCGGGAGCGGGAAGAGGCAGCGCGCGCGCTGGTAGACTGGCTCGCTCGAGAGCTGGCGCAGTCGCCGCTGGCGGCACAGATGCCTCCTGGGCTGGTCAGCCTCTTGAACAGCGAGAAATGGCGGCGCGACATGACATTCGTGACGAGCATCGTGGCGCTGCTCGGTGAGGGCAAGGACCAGGTGGTCGCTCCCTGGGCAGAGGAGCTGCTGCGATGCATGATCGAGCGCGGCCTGCGAATCCTCGACCTGCCAGGGCTCGACCTCACGGCGTTGCGCTCGATAGGGCCGCTTCGCCTGGGTGACCACCTTCAGAACACCATGCAGTCCTTCGGCGCCACGTTGACCCAGCAGCTCCCACCAGACGTCATCGCCGATCCAGCCTCGATGCTCCCACCGGATGCCGCCCGGCTTGGACGCCTTGCCTCCTTGAGCCCGTGGGCCTTGGAGCCGCACCGTTGGGAAGAGCTTCGCGCCGAGCTGGAGCGCACGTACGAAGAGCGATCCTGGGGCCATCGACAGGCGCCCGAACCCCTGCGCCGGTCCGTCCTCTACCTCGACGGTCTGAAGCGCCTGGAGATCACCGCCTCAGTGGTGCAGCGAGGCTACAACTCCGAGCTTCGCGACCACGCCGTCGCGGTCCTGCTCGACAACGCCGATCTTCGCCAGCAGCTTCGCACCTACGTGCACGATGCGCTCGGTCGTTGGCTGGTCGTCGACATGGTCACCGACGCACCCCGCGCCCACCTGCGCCTGTCGCGCGCCGAGCCACCGGATGGCCTGGAGCAGACACGGGACCGGGATAGCGCGGCGTTCCTGTCGGCCTCCGAGCTTCTGTCCGAGCGATCCGACGGCATCCATGCCTACATCGGCATCCTGGCGGCCATCCTCACGTCGAACGCGCGGCTGGTGTTCATCGACGAGCCTGAGGCGTTCCTGCACCCGTCGCTCGCGCGCATCCTCGGACGCCAGCTCGCCGACCTCGCGCGACGCAAGGACATCCAGGTCTTCATCGCCACCCACAGCCCCGATCTGCTGGCCGGCTGCGTCGTCGCCGACACGGACGCGCGCGTCGTGCGGCTCAGCTACCGACGCGGAGAAGGTCGGGCCTGGCTGCTCGACAACCGTGCTCTGCGCTCCTTTACGACGGACCCGCGAATGCGCAGCGTCTCGGCGTTGTCCGGCCTGTTCACCGAGGCGGTCGTCATCGGAGAAGGCGACTCGGATCGCGCGTTCTATCAGGAGATCTTCGAGCGGCTGAATGAGTGGTCCGGGCCGGGCAGGCTGCCGCGACGGGCCGAGGGGTGGACGTTTACCAACCTCCAGAACTGGCAGACCGAGCATCTGCTGCTGGGCCCGCTGCGGCAGATGGGGGTGCCGGCCGTGGCTGTCGTTGATCGGGATGTGTTGTTCGCGACCGACACCACCGCGACCACGTTGCTCCTCGCGGCCGGCGTACCCCAGGCCCTGGCCTCGTCCTGGCGTCAGAGGCTCGCAGAGCTTCGTCCAGACGGCGCGGCCGATCCTGCGCGCGTGGACGAGATCGTCGCGCAGATGGCACACTATGGCGTGTTCGTCGCGCCGGTTGGCACGGTCGAGGACTGGCTCACACCCGAAGTCAGGCGGGAGCCCAAGAAGACCTGGCTGAAGCGCTCCTTCGAGTGGCTCGGCCTGGACCCTGCGGATCCGGGCTACCGCCTGCCCGAGGCCGGTGGCATCTGGGACTTCATGCGCGGGATCGCGGCGTGGGTGGACGACCCTAATCGCCTGGGGATGCCGGTCGATCCTTGATGAGCAGCTCGAACGCGCGGCGCCAGCCTGTGACGCGGGCCTCCACGGCGCGCATCAGCCAGAGCTCCAGGCGTGGACCGACGCCGGGATGCGCCTGCGGCGCGCGCCACCAGCGCTCGGCCCGGTCAAGGAGCGCCTCCGAACGGTGGGAGAGGCCCGTGTGCATCAGCTCCAACACCAGATTCGTGCCGCCGGTGAGTGGTCGCTCGGGCTCGGGGGCGAGCTTGTCGAGCATGGCCAGCAACTCGTCGGGAGCGCGCCTCCAGCCCGCGCCGAAGGCCGGGAGCATGTGGGCGGAGAGGGGCGCTGTGCGCAGCGTCTCTACCAGGAGCGGGAGCGGGACGTGGTCCCAGAGCTTGTCGCCCCAGACTCTGGCATGCTGGGACTCGAGTTGCAGGCGAACCCACCGGGACCAGACGCTCGCCTGCAGCCAGGGCCAGATGATCGGCCTGAAGCTGATCTCCCGGATGGTGCGTTCGTTCACCGCGTCCTCAGGCATGAGGCGCCACAGCGTCTCGGCCTGCGCCCGCAGCACCTGGTCATCGAGGTCACGGGAGACCCAGGTACAGGGCGGCCAGCCCCTCGGTCCAGTTCCCTCTGGCGACGACCAGAAGGTCCAGAGCCACTCGATCACCACGTTGATGGGCACCCCCTCGGCCTCACAGGCCTGCTCGATCGGCCCGAGGCCCCGAGGGAGGCTCATCGCCTCCCAGATTGGACCTCCGGGGATCTCCTTCGTCCCGTCGCGCGCGAGACGGACGAGCACCGTCGGGGCGACGGCGTGCATCATCATGTGAACGTCCGGCTGCGGACCGAGGTGATCGTACAGCGCAACGCCGAGACGGGCGCAGGCGCGCGCCAGCTCTCCGCCGTGAGCGTCCTCTCTTCGGTCTGCGTAAGTGTCACTCAAGGCCCTGTCCAGCGCCTGCCGCCAGGCCTCCCGCGCTGGCTCCTCGGTCGGGATGCCCCCCCACGGGTTCAGCGGGCCCACCGGCAGAACAACGCTGGCTTTGTGCAGGTGCAGGCTCATCGCCAGCGCCGCGCGCAGCCATGCGCCCTGGTCGGTCAGCGCGACACGCTCGGCCCTCGCGATCTGGATGACCGGAAGCGGCGGGAAGTTGAGGTAGCGGTCCGCGACGTGCTCCATCTGCGCATCCCAGGCCTGGGAGAGCAGCTCGACGGGCAGAACGTCCCCGAGCAGCGCCCGGTGCCCCAGGACGCGAAACACCCCGTCGAGCGCGGCGAGCCTCTCGGGTGAAGCGCCGTCCAGATCCGCGATGCACGCCCTCGCCAACGTGAGATCGCCGCTGGATGCCTGCTCCAACAGCACGGTCAGTCCATCGCTTGCGCTCTGCGGATAGAGCAGCAGGGCGCCGAGGCCCTCGGGCCCCTCTTCGCAGAGCGCCTTGGCTGCGGCGTTCTGCGCGAGGTTCGCCAGCCAGCTCGGCCGTAGACACCAGCGCCCGGTTGAGCCACGAACCAGGAGCTGCACGCCCTTGAGCGCCTCGATCACGTCCTCTCTCGAGGGCTTGAGCATGGCCTTCGCCTCAGCCTTCGCCTCGGGTGTGCCCCGGTCGATGAGCGCCATCAGGGCGTCCCGATCGATGTGCGGCGCACGCCGACGAGGCACGAGCGACGTCCAGTCCTCGAGGCTCAGGACCGGCGGCAGCCCGCCGCGCAGCCGCTCTTGGACCAGCTCGACGAGCAGCCGCGCGCCGTCGTGACGGAGGAGCGCCTTGTTCGAAGCGGCGAGGGGGCGATCCGGCCGATCGATGGCCTGCCGGAGCCAGGTCTTGAAAAGTGCCTCTGACTCGAGCCCCTCTCCTTCTATGAGCGTCGCCGCGCCCACCTCATCCACCAGACCCAGGAAGTCGAGCACGTCTCCCGGCGTCTCGAACATCTCCACCAGCGGGAGCGTGCGTAGCAGCGCCATGACCTCGTCCGGGTCATAACGTCCGCCGCGCCTGACCCGAGGCCCGACCCAGGCGAGCAGCGGGCCCATCCAGTCGCGAAGCGGGGGTGTTCGAAGCTCGGTCCATGTCGTCGCGTCGGCGGGCATCTCGCCCGAATCGACCTCGTGTTGTTCTCCGTCGCTCGACTTCGAAGAGGCGACTGGAGCCGGCGCGAACGGCGCCGCCACCCACACCTCGACGCCATCGGGCAGCTCCGACGCGAGCATGGGCCCTTCGCCAGGCTGCTCCAGCTCCACAAAGACGCGCCCTGACCTCGGGATCTTCGCCAGCGCCTCACGCCAGGTCCGCGCGGGCATCCAGGTCCAACCCTGCCTGACCTGGAGCCATCGCCCGAGCAGGGTCTTGCCAGCGCCTGGACCGGACGTCCACCAGACACGAGCGTGATCGCCATCCCGGGAGGCGTCGCGCGGCCACGGGATGCCCGGCGGCAGGGGCTCGGTCGCGAGATCGAGCGCGTCGAGCCACCCAAACGGCACGAAACGGTCCGGGCTGGACCCGTCCTCGACCTGGGGGTGCGCCATCCGGTAGATTCGCGCTCGGAGATCGTCGAGAGCGACGTTCAGCGCGTCCGCCAGCAGGGGCGTCCAGGGCTCGCCAGCACTCAGCCACCAGCCCGCCTCTCCCCTGTCGAGCTTGCCGAGGTTGTTGGCCAGGTTCGCGAGTGTGAGATCAGCGGGACGGCCATCCTGTTGAAGCAGGTGCTCGGCGAGCTTGCGGTCGCTGCGGAACCCCATCTGCTCGCGTGTCTCTCTGAGCCAGCCCATGTCTCCTCCACGTGGGGAGTCTATCGCTGTGCATCTTGGAGTGCATCTTGGAATCATTGCTAAAGTCCATTTTGCATACATTTTGGAGCAAAATGGAACTTAATCTCCAAGGCGAGCAAATTCCAGGTGCACGCAGGAGGTGCATATGGACAAGCTGAAGATCGCGTTGGTGGGCGGTGATGGGCGGGATCAGGGGCGCTTCCCGCCGGGGGTGACGATCGAGCGCATCCCCGCCCCGAAGTACACGGGCAACGGTCGGTGGGAGAGCTTCCTGGCCTCGCTCAAGCGCGGCCGGGTAGACCAGGTGCTCCTGCTGACCCGCTGGATCGGCCATTCGCCGGCGGGCGCGCTCAAGCTGGCGGCTTCGCGCGCGGGCGTACCCTTGCTCGAGGTCCAGGGCGGGACCAGCATGGCGGTCCGCGCGGTGGAGAAACTGGTCGGCCAGCACGACCCGTCCCCCGTGGGCGCCAACAGCTCTAATGACGGATATGGCGCAGCCTTCGAGGAGCGCAAGGATGAGCGACGAGATCACCCCCGGCCCCCCCTCCTCTCGCGCGGTGGATCCACACCCAGCGCCAGGTCCCCTCCCCTCGCGCCTGGACGGGTTGGACCGCGATCAGCTCGTGGCCCTTGTCCAACGGCTCGCGAACCACGCCCCAGCGTTGGGGGAGCTCGCCCTGCTGCCCCTCCCCGGTGAACGGCGGCGCCTGGACCCCAGCATCATCTCCGGGCAGGTCAGCCAGATCCTGGGATCCATGCCCTTTACCTGGCGTGCCGCCGGAGCGGCCCAGCGTGAGCTCTGGCCCATCGTCGAGCTGGGGTCCCGCTACCTCGCCGAGGGCGCCATCCAGGACGCGCGCGCCGTATTCGTCGCGATCATCGAGACGATCCAAGCCTGGTACGAGCGCATTTGGGACGAGGAGAGCCAGATCGCCGAGATCGCCGACCAGTGCGCCGAAGGGCTCGAGCGGTGCCTGGGGCAGAGCTCCGACCCGGTCGAGCGCGAGGCGCTGCTGCGCGAGCTGTTCGCGGTCTACCGCTGGGACAGCCTCGATCACGGTGGATACGGCATGGACCGGGTGCCCGAGCGCGTCTTGCTGAGCTGCACCACGCCCGAGGAGCGCCATCGAGTGGCGGCCTGGGTGCGGGAGGCGCTGCCGCGTGGTGAGACGGACCACGGCCGTTGGCGTCGGCAGCGCGGCGGGCAGCTCGTGCTCGCGCTCGTCGGCGTGCCGGCGGATGCACAGGACCGGGAGCGCCTCTATGTCGAGGCCAGCCTGGACGGTCAGCGGATGGATCTCTCCTCGCCCAGGGGCGCGTCGAAGAGGCCGTGGCGATGGTGCACGATGCGCACGGGGCGGCGCTTCTGGAGCTGGCGGAGCGGCTCATCGCGGCTGGTTACGTCGCGGAGGCCGAGGCGGGTGTGCGCGACCACGGCGCGGTGGTGGAGCACCAGCGTGACGAGGTGCGCGGCTGGCTCGCACAGCGCGGCGTCCCCACACACACGAACCTGGACACGTTGGTCGAGGCGTTGCGTTGGTTTCAGGTGTCGCCGCTGGTGAGCAGCTACGAGCGCCTGCGCGCGGAGGCCCAGGCGGCGAGTCGCTGGCCCGCGGTCCTCCAGGTCGTGGGCGAGTTTGGAAACGCCAAGAAGCTCCAGCCGCTGCGGGCGCGGATCCAGGCGGAACTGGGAGATGTCGCGAGCGCCCTGGCCGAATTGTAGGGTCTCACGGGCAGCACCTGGAACCGCACAGCGTTGGAGGTGGCGTGGGCGCTGGAGTCGAGCCATCCGGATGTCGCTGTGGGGGTGTACCGAGCACTGCAGAAGGCCCTGGTCGCCCACGGGACGAAGCCTGCGCGGTTCCAGGCAGAAGAGGTGCAGGCACGCCTCGTCTCGCTGTCGGATCGCGTAGGTTGAAGGAGCCGATCCGTGGCACCTCAGCCCGCCAGGATCACGCCCCCCGCACCCCGATCCCACATCCTCAACGCGGTCTGGTCGCCCAGCGCCACCTGGCCCGCGCTCAGCGCCAGCCCGCGCCCGGGCTCACCGTCGCCCTCGGCCCTCCATCGCAACGCACCTTCCAGATCGTGCAAATGCAAGGTCCAGCGCGACGTCCCGCCCGCCACACGAACGCCGGTGAGCACAGCCACGCCGCTCGCGTCCGCGGCGAGCGCCATGGCTCGACCCCCGAGCGCCAGCGAGCGCACGCTCGCGGCAGCGGCGAGGTCGATCCAGTGCAGCCCTCCCTCCAGGTCCAGCGCGAGCATCGTCCCGCCGGGCAACGCGGCGAAGCGCTCCACCGGCGCCGGTGGCTTCCAGGCCACAGCCTGCGTGGAGCCGTCCCGCCCGACCCGGTTGAGCCGCGTGTTGGCGTGCAGGAGCAGCTCGCCCGAGGCCAGCGGCAGCACGTCGCTTTTGGCTAGATTATCTAGTTTGATGCGGTGCGTCTCGCGGATCTCGTCGCCCTCAACCGTGTGTCGCGTAGCTTGCTGCCGATCTTCGGAGATTTGCCAGAAAGCACGACGGTCGCCCGGATCGGCCAGCAGCGTCACGGGCTCCCGCGCCATCGGCAGCCGCGTCGGCAGGCGGCGCACCCCCACGTCTGGCGCCACGCAGACCATGGCCATGAGATCGGCGGCGCGCTCCAACGCCAGGAGCGTCCCATCCCCCAGCGCTACCAGGCCGAGCCCCAGGCCGAGCGGCACGCTCCCGCTCACAGCGCCCATGGCGTCGCGCAGCTCCAAGGCGCCGTCGAGGACCCGGCCGAGCCCCGCGGCCCCGAACGCGATCCGGTCGGCCCGCGGGCGTCTCGTGATGTCCGGCGCAGGCACGGTGCTGGTGCTGCTCCCCTGGGTCGAGCCGCAGCTCGCGATCATCGCCGCTCCGAACGCCATCAGGAAATCCCTTCGCCGCATCGGCTCCCCGTCACAGGCGCTCACGATACTCCTCGCGGAGCGCGCTGAGCTGTTGCGGAGTCTGACACATATAGGCTCGCGCCTGGTACTCGGCGTAGATCGCCTCCTTGCCTGGAGGGGCGACGAGCGCCTGGATGTCGCTGTCGTCGGTGTGGAACACCTCGCTCCGGAAGAAGCTCCACTGCTGCTGGCGCACGTCCGACGTGTGGCGCGCCTGGTCCAGGGCCTGCTGTGCGTCCTGCAGCGCGGTCTCGGCCGCGCTGGTGTCGGGGTGGGCGGGGTCGGCGCGCAGGCGGTCCAGCTCCTCCTGGGCGCGCGTCCGGTCCGCATCGCGGTCCACCACGTCCTGCTGGGGCTCGGTCATGAGGTCCTGGAACAGCCCCTCGGGCTGGTGAACGGCCTTCGCGTACATCTCCGCGAAGTGATCCTCCGGGTTGGAGCGCGCATAGTCCCACTCGCCCGCGTTGCTGCCGCCAGGAACAGCGACGGCGTCGACACCGAGGTAGTCGCCGCTGTAGGGGTCAATCTGGTACAGCTTCCCGTCCTTGGTGATGGTGGGGCGCGCGTCGTAGGCGCCCTTGCGGCCCCCGTCCATGGTCTCGACCTGCGCCTCCGCGTCGTCCTCGCTCATCCCGCTGGACTCGAGGCGATCCTCCAGGTCGCCCTCGTCGAGGCGCTCCCAGCCGTTGATGTCCCTCCAGCGATGCCAGAGCGCGTCGTCGTTCTGGTGGACCGAGTGCCCCAGCTCGTGGGTGATCACCTCTTCCACCAGGGACAACGGCCCCTCCGGCGCGGTGCCGCTCGCGCGATGGTGGGCGTTGTCGCTCGTAGACTGTGTGCGCCAGGGCGTGGTGGTGGTGTTCGTCCCGGTGCTGGGATCGTAGCCCGTGCCCGTGTCGTAGACGTTGATGACGCTGCCGTTGGAGTCTCCACCGACCTTGGCGTCAGGCTTCCAGCCCAGACCGTCCGGGTCCATGTCCGTGGCGCGCCGATGGATCTCCTCGAGCCCGCCGCTGTCGCGAACGTGGTCGAGCGGCATCCGCCCCAGCGCTCCCTCGATCTGGTGCAGCTCGTCGGTCGTCCACACACGCCGGTCACGGTGAGGGCTGAAAAACCACTTCTCGCTGCTCTCCCGGTCATTGGTCAGGTTGACCCCATATTGCGACTCGATGCGCGCCTCGAGCTGCTTGCGTTGGTCCAGCGCGTCGATCTCGGTCGCCGTGACGCTCTCGCCAGCGGCGATGCGGTTGAGCACGTGCTGAACCTCGTCGTCCACCTCCGTGTTCGTCTCGGAGAGCGTCTCGTCGCGGATGTCATTTCGGCGATCGGCGCGATCCTCTTCGTCCCCGTCGAGCGCGTCGGTGTTCTCCAGCGTCGCGTCGTGGAGCTGCTGGGCGCGCGCATGCTCCAGCTCGCCCCAGATTCGGACCTTTCGAGCCGGATCCGTCGTGTTCTGGAACAGAGCCTCGAACTCGGCGTGGCGCTCCTCGGGCACCTCGGCGAGCAGGTTGTCGAAAGCCTCGTCGTCGAGCTGGTCCATCGCGACGGCCTGCTGGTCGGGCGGCAGACAGAGGAGCATGTCCAACGCTTCGCCTGCCTCCTCGTCGGTGACCGCGCCGAAGAGGTCGTGGTCCACGAGCCGCTCGCCCACGGCGCCCATCACCTCCTCGGCGGTCTGCGGTCCACAGGCGGCGGACGCGATCTCGACCTCGGCTACCTCGTCTTCAGGCAGGCACTCTTCTATGGCGAGCAGCTCGTCTTCGACCGTCTCGACGACCATCTCGGCGTCCTCGGGGACGAGCTCGACCTCTGGCCCACCGCCGCAGACGTCCAGCACCTGACCGGGATAGATCCAGTGCGGATCGTCTCCAACCACCCCGCGATTCTGCTCGTACAGGTCCCGCCACGCGCCTCCACGTCCGAGCTGGCGGCGAGAGATGTCCCAGAGGTTGTCGCCCGGTTGCACCTCGTAGGCGCAGGGGTCGGGCTCGGGGCCGCTCTCTTCGGACACAGGCCCGCTCCCGCCGGACAACAGGTCGCCCATGAAGCTGTTCCCGAGGAGGTCGGCCATGCCCAAGAAGCCGCCGTCTTCGACCTCTTTTGGGCCAGACTCGGTAGTGCGCGGGGGCACGACCTGAGGGGGGAGCAGGTATTCCTGGCCTGACATGAAGTGACCCCGGGGACGAGCGTGTCCGTTGATGGGAGTGTAGCACCACGCGTCGGTTCAGGGTGATTTGAGCTGGCAGGATCGAGGAGTTTGCACGGTCTGTGCCAACAAGGCGGTGTTTGGCGCGCTCGTCGGCCGCAGGCACGTTGCCCGCCCTCCGAGGCTCAACCGAGCCAAGGTGCCCCAATATCCAGCCATTCAGGGGCACGTGGTGACGCTGGGTCCGTCCCTGATCGGCCGATGTGTCGATGCACTACGCCACCGCCGCTCGACCCGTGGCATACTGCACAGGCGGCGACACCTCCGGGCATGCGGCCCACCCCCTTCTTATCGGGCCTGACCCCTCAGGCGGGCCGTCGGGAGGTTGGTGACGAAACCGCGGGTCGGCGTCCTTGCATCGGTAGTCGATGTGGGCGCCGCCCTCGGAGAGGGTGATCTGGTCGATCATGCGGTCGAGGGCCTCGCGGCGGGCTTCGATGGGGCGTGCCGACCAGGCTTCGCGGATGGCGGCGCGGAAGGTGTCGGCGTCGATGGTGTCGGGGGCTGGGAGCGCGGTTGAGGACGGGATGGTCGCGAGACGGAGCTTTGCGTGCTCGCGCTGGGCGATGAGCGGGGTATTGAGGGCGCGGGCGTCTTCCGGGGCGAGGATGCCGTCGAGGACCTGGGCGCCGACGAGGCGGATCTTGCGGTCGAGGTCGGTGATCTGGGCTTCGATGGCGGTGCGCTCGGCGGCGCGATCGTCGGGAGCGGCGGTGAGATCCTGGAGGGCCTGGGCGATCAGCGTCTGGACGTTCTCGGGGGTCAGGAGCTGGGTCTCGATGAAGTTGAGCACCGCCGGGTCGAGGCGGTCCACGCGGATGGAGAGGCCGGTGCATGCAACCTTATTCTGGGTCCGGGTGCCGCAGACGTAGTAATAGTAGTCCTCGCCGCCGGACTTTCCGCCGACGGTGACGTTCATCCGACCGCCGCAGGAGCCGCAGCGAAGCCAGGGGGTGAGCAGACCGCGCTCGCCGAGGCGGATTGGGTTGTGAGCGCACTCGCCTTCCTGGCGCTTGCGCTCTTTGAGCGCGCGGATCGCGGCGGCGCGGGCGAAGTCTTCGTTAGAGACGGCCGGGGTGTGCGCGTCGCGGCCGACGATCTCTCCGTCGTAGACGATGTGACCGGCGTAGGTGGGGCTGCTCAGGATCTGGGAGATGTGCTTGCTACGCCAGGTGTGGCCCAGTCGCTCGCGAGGGTTGTCGTCGCGGCTGGGGGGCGGGACGGCCTCCAGGGTCAGGCGCTCGGCGAGGCGCTTGAAGCCGTCGCGGCCTTCGAGGTACTCGGCGAAGATCCTCTGGACAGTCTCGAAGGCAGCGCGGGTCGCGTCGGTGACCTGGAGTCGGCTGCCTCCGTCGCCGGGGACGGCCTCGTAGCCGTAGGGCGCGTGACCGTAGACCCAGAAGCCACGCTCGGCCTGGGAGCGCATGCCGCGCTGGACGTTGCGGGAGAGCTCCTCGGAGTAGCGCTCGGCGAGCCAGGCCAGGATCGGACGGATCAGCTTGCGGAAGGACTTGTCGCCCGCGTCGGGCTCGGTGAGTGACAGAATGTCGATGTCGGCCTCGTCGAGGGTTGCGAGGGCGCGGAGACAGTCGAACATGTTGCGGGCGATGCGGGAGAAGGCCCAGACGTAGAGACGGTCGATGCGCTGGGTCTTGTGCTTGGACCTGCCCTGGAGCATGTCGCGCTGAAGCTCAGCCGTGCGGAGGAGATCCTGGTAGGACTTACGTTTCTTCGCGCTTCGCCCCGACAGCCCTTCGTCGATGAACCAGTTCTCCGGCGGGATGATCACGCCGTCGGCCTGGGCGCGACGGGTGATTTCATCACGCTGCTGGTCGATGGACTTGTCCTGACGTGGGTCGCTGCACCGCAGGTATGCGGCTCCGATCATGGGCATGGGGTACTCCTGAATTGGTCAGGGTATAGTTGACATAACTACTACCGGGTATGCAAGAGGGCAGACTGAAAATTGGCCAACGTGAGCGCCGAGGCCCAGTCCGCGAGGGTGGGCGCCCCGGCAGCGGTCAACGCATCGCTGACCACGGGCATGCGCGGACGAGCGCGCGCGGCCTCGTCGAGGGCATGGACCAGGCCGAGCATCAACAGCCACCCATTGAACGGTTCGAGCCTGCGCTGGCCCAGGCGATGCAGGTCGCCTCGGAAGTCCTGGTTCGCGGCGATGGGCAACTCGACCACTGGCCGGTTCGCGCCGCCCGCTGGCCACAGGTCGATCCTCGGCGCATCGGCCGAGATTACGGGTGGCTCGCCTTGAGTCCCCTTCGGCCCGTGGAACGCCAACCACGCTGGCGACTCCTCCTTCGAGAGCGTCAGCATCCACGATCTCCCCGCCCGCGTCTCTACACAC